>JAADHG010000080.1 GCA_013151975.1 Chlorobiota bacterium
ATAGGAACATTTTTCCAGTAATTTTTTCTGTATCAAAATCTTTAGGGAATTGAATTACAATGCCTTCATTTGTTTTGTCGTAAACAATATTTGTGTTTAGTGTTTGTGCATTTTTTAGTTTGTTAATCTCATTTTGATACTGCAGCTCTTCTTTGTAATACTCTTCAGTTACCAAATCGTGTTTATACTTCTTATTAGTATTCATGGTTATAACAAAGTATAGTATAAACGCTATAAAGCTAATAAATGCGATTACAATTCCGGTTCCCCAATTTATTTTCATAATTATTTCCTGCGTAGGCAGGAATCTTTTTTTAGTTAATACTTACAAGGTGTCAAAAAAAACCTTGCAGGATATGATTAATTATAACTTCTAGGTCCTAAAAAGTTTACAGTTGTGGTTTCAATAAGGTCATCACCGCTATACACTTCAATAAGCAATTTGTTTTTATCTCCTTTTAAATCTTTTTTATCAATCTCAATAAAGAGAGTGCCTTCAGCCATACCTTGTTCAGGTACTTTAAAATAATCTGAAGATGAAACTAATTTAATTTCTCCTTTATATTTTCTTAGCTTAAAGCTTACATTCTCAATAGTTCTAGTTGTTTTATTAATCAACTTATAGGTAAATACATTACTGATAATGTTTTCGCCTTTATGCTCATACAATTGCCCTGGTAATCTTAAAATTGTAGCTTCAACATCATTTCTTAAAGCCAACAATCCAGCTAGTACACCTACCAAAATAACAAGTACAGCAATATAGCCTTTCATTCTAGCAGTTACCTTAAATTTTTCTTTCTTTTCTATTTCATCCTCACTAGCATAACGAATTAACCCTTTTGGTAAATTTACTTTTTCCATGATGTGGTCACATTCATCAATACAAGCTGTACAGTTAACACATTCTAGTTGTGTCCCGTTTCTTATATCTATACCTGTAGGGCAAACATGCACACATTGGTGGCAATCAATGCAATCTCCAAAACCTAAAGCTTGTCGATCTTCATTTTTTCTAAACTTTTTTCTTCCTTTATCACCTTCACCACGTTTATGGTCATAGGCAACAATAACAGATTTGTTATCTAATAAAACGCCCTGCAGTCTACCGTACGGACAAGCAATAATACAGACTTGTTCTCTAAACCATGCAAATATAAAATAGAAAACGCCAGTAAATATTATTAGTGAAACTAAAGTATTTACATGTTCTGTCGGGCTATCTGTGATATATTTAATGAGCTTATCACTTCCAATTAAATAAGCCAAAAACACATTGGCTATTAAAAACGAAATGATTAGAAAAATAAACAACTTTAATGATTTCTTTCTAATCTTTTCGGCTGTCCAAGGCTGTTTTGATAAGTTTATTTGTTTTTGTCTATCGCCTTCAATCCAATATTCAATACGCCTAAAAACCATTTCCATGAAAATGGTCTGAGGGCAAATCCAACCACAAAAAATCCTACCAAAGGCAACAGTAAATAGTGTTATAAATACAACGCCAATAAGCATTGAAATTACAAACAAGTAAAAATCTTGTGGCCAAAATGGAAATCCGAAAATATTAAAACGTCGTTCAAGGATATTGAACATTAAAAATTGATTTCCGTTTAATTTCACAAAAGGCGCAGCAAATAAAAATAAGAGCAGCCCATAACTTACCCACTTTCTGTATTTATATAATTTTCCACTAGGTTTTTTTGGAAATACCCAAGCACGCTTACCTTTTTCATCTATTGTTGCAATAGAATCTCTAAATCTTTCATCTTTAGGTGTTTCCAAAACGGATATCTAATTTTTTATGCTATTATTTTACTCCTGAGTATCGTCGTTCCAAAGGTCACCTTCTGGAGCCTTAGGATTAGCTGGGGTTGTTCCTTGGAACTGTAAAACATAGCTAGCAACTTTTGCAATTTCTGCAGGTTTTAAACTTTGCTTCCAAGATATCATTCCTTTTCCAGATCGACCACCTTCAGAAACGGTTTTAAACACGTTTTTTATACCACCACCTAATATCCAATGCTTGTCTGTTAGGTTAGGCCCTATACCACCACCACCATCTGGCATGTGACATGCTACACAATACGTGTCAAAAATTTCTTTACCTGCACTTAAATCAGCAGCATCAGTTAATAATTCAACACTATTAAAGTCCACAAGATCTTTAGCAGTTTTCTTATATTCTTCAATTGCAATTTTAGCTTCAGCTAATTCAGTTTCATATTCATCTATTTGGCTAGGTCCATCAAGTATTTCAAAACGCACTAAATAGACTACTGCAAAAACGATAGAAATATAAAAACTATAAACCCACCAAGGAGGTAGTGCATTATCTAATTCTTTAATACCGTCGTAATTGTGATCCAAAATAATTTCACCTTCCTCTTCTATTGGCTTAGAACCTAATAATTTTTTATAGGTGCTTTTAATCCAAGTAAATTTGAATGTATTTTCTTTACTTGCTAAAAACCGTGCTTTAGCTTCTCCGTCTAATTTTTGAAGCATTACATTTTCTAAAGCACTAATAATGGCTTCAATGGCAATGAGTATTAATAGTATTAAGAATAAAAACAAACTTACTGCTGGATATTCTATAAAAGCTGGTTTTTCTCCGGAGTCTATTAAGTATTCTACAATTCCAAAAATTATAAAGAATATAAATGGAACTCTTATGTAAGATGGAATAAATTGTCTCATGATATGTTTTCGTTTTGGTTGTCTAAAGGAATATTGCTAACGCGTTCTATGTAATCTTTTTTTGCTGTAAAAACCCACCAAAATAAGATTACAAAAAAGGTAAAAAAGATAAGTAAAGAAATGAGCGGATAAATCTCAATTCCTGAAATACTATCCATATAATTTTTTATATATTTTAACATAGTTTCTTATTTTATGGGTTATTCGTTATCAACTCTAATATCTGTACCTAAGCGTTGTAAGTAAGCTATTAGTGCTACGATTTCTCTATTTCGCATTTCAACAAAATTTTCACCACCATTTTTCTTGTCTTCCTCATAGGTTGATGCAAAATCTGGATCGCCATATAAATTTTGTTCTATTTGAGTACCTTGTTCTAACATACTCTTTTGAGCATTAGCAATTTCTTCATCAGTATATGGTACACCTAGTGTTACCATAGCTTTCATTTTAGCTTCCGTAAGAGACTTGTCTAATTCATCTCTAATTATCCATTTGTACGCTGGCATTATTGAGCCACTAGACGTGCTTTGTGGATCGTACATATGGTTTAAGTGCCAATTATCGTTATACTTCCCACCAATACGATGTAAATCGGGACCAGTACGTTTACTTCCCCAAAGAAATGGATGGTCGTACACATACTCGCCAGCTTTAGAATATTCACCATAGCGTTCTACTTCGCTTCTAAATGGTCGTATCATTTGCGAATGGCAACCAACACATCCTTCTCGTATATAAATATCTCGCCCTTCCAGTTCTAGAGGTGTATAAGGTTTTACACTTGAAATTGTTGGGATGTTTGATTTTATCATAATGGTTGGTATAATTTGAACTATACCTCCAATTAAAATGGTCACGGTTGCTAAAAGTGTTAATTGTACTGGACGACGTTCTAACCATGTATGCCATCCTTCGCCAGCAACACGTTTTTTAGAAACCCTTGATAGTGCAGGGGCTTCAGCCAATTCGTCTTCAACTTTGCTTCCCTGTTTTATGGTTACAATAATGTTATAAACCATAATTAATAATCCAGTTAAGAATAACGTGCCACCAATAGCACGCATCCAATACATTGGCATAATTTCAGTAACTGTTTCAAGGAAATTTCCGTACACTAAACTACCATCAGGATTAAATTGTTTCCACATACTTGCTTGTGTAAATCCAGCAACATATAATGGTAATGCATACATGATAATACCTAAAGTGCCTATCCAAAAATGTAGATTTGCTAATTTTATTGAAAATAGCCGCGTTTTAAATAGCCTTGGCACTAACCAATAAATCATACCAAAGGTTAGGAAACCATTCCAAGCTAACGCGCCAACATGTACGTGTGCAATAATCCAATCGGTAAAATGTGCAATAGCATTTACACTTTTAAGAGAAAGCAAAGGCCCTTCAAAGGTTGCCATACCGTAACCCGTAATAGCAACGACCATAAATTTTAAAACAGGATCAGTACGTACCTTATCCCAAGCACCACGAAGTGTTAATAATCCGTTTATCATACCTCCCCAAGAAGGCATTAATAGCATTATAGAAAAGGCAACACCTAAATTTTGTGCCCAGTCAGGTAATGCAGTATATAATAAATGGTGAGGTCCTGCCCAAATATAAATAAAGATTAACGACCAAAAGTGAACGATGGATAATCTATAAGAATATATAGGTCTGTTTGCTGCTTTTGGTACGAAATAATACATTAACCCTAAGAATGGTGTGGTTAAGAAAAATGCAACAGCATTATGACCATACCACCATTGTACTAAGGCATCTTGTACACCAGCATATACCGAATAACTTTTTAAAGCACTAACAGGAAGTTCTAAGCTATTAAAAATATGAAGTACTGCAACAGTAACAAAAGTGGCTATATAAAACCAAATGGCTACATATAAGTGGCGTTGTCTTCTTTTTAAGATAGTACCAATAAGGTTAATACCAAAAACCACCCAAACTAATGCGATGGCAATATCTATAGGCCACTCTAATTCGGCATATTCTTTTGACGTTGAAAAACCTAGAGGTAATGTAATAGCTGCACTAACAATAATTAATTGCCAACCCCAAAAGTTAATTTTGCTTAATAAATCGCTAAACATTCTAGCTTTTAGTAATCGTTGCGAAGAATAATAAACACCAGCAAAAATGGCATTACCTACAAAAGCAAAAATTACGGCGTTAGTATGTAAGGGTCTCAAGCGCCCAAAACTTAACCAAGGTATATCATCGGTATAGTTAGGAAACATAAACATAAAAGCTAGCATTAAGCCAACAATCATCCCTACAACTCCCCAAAGCATTGTTGCGTAAATGAAATTTTTAACAATTTTATTATCGTAATGATACTGTTGCATTTCCATAGTTAAATGTGTTAATCTTTTTTGGTTAGTATTGATTTTTTGGAATTTTCTATTGATTTTTTGGAATTTTCTTTAACGAGTTCGTCTTCAAATAGCATACGAACGGAAGGTGTATAGCTATCATCATATTGACCTTTTTTTACTGCAAATAAAAAAGCAATAAAAAAAACAATAGCTATAATTATGCTTACTGCGAGTAGCATATAAATAACACTCATACCTTACCTGAATTTAAGTTTCAAAAATACTTTCATAAGTTACTCAAAAAAATGACATTTGTCATGTTTTGTTTTTTTGTAATTATTTTAAATGCCGCCCTAAATAATTTGTTGTTGTTGTTGTAAATACTACGATGCTAATTGAACTTATAGGCATTAATATTGCTGCAACAACTGGTGCTAATTGACCAGTAACTGCGAAATATAAACCTATAATATTATACAAAAAAGATAATGCAAAACTCCATTTAATAATCTTTATAGCTGACTTTGATATCTTAATATAATGGTGCAACTGATTAAACTTGGAAGCATCTAAAATGGCATCACAAGCAGGAGAAAAAACATTTACATTTTCTGAAATAGCAATACCAACATTACTTTGTGCTAAAGCACCTGCATCATTTAAACCATCACCTATCATAAGCACGTTAGCACCTTCACTTTGATGATACTTAATATAGTCTAGTTTGTCTTCTGGTTTTTGATTGAATAATAATTTTGTTTTTGAAGGGAGCAATTTAGTTAGATTGTTTTTTTCTCCTTCATTATCTCCAGATAAGATAACTAGATCGTAATCTTTTTTTAGAATATTAAATAATTTTGATAAGCCTTTTCTATAGGCATTATAAAATGTAAATTTCCCTTTGTAAGTGTTATTTGAACTTACATGTACGGTTGTATTTAATGTAGATGCTTCTAAATTATAACCTACAAATCGTGCTGAGCCAACTTTTATTTCATCCGATTTGTATTTAGCTTCAATCCCTTTTCCTAAATACTCTTGATAATCATCTAAAGTAAAAATATCGTGCTTGTCAAGAAGATTGTATAATGCTCTACTTAATGGATGATTAGAGCCTCTAAGTGTATTTTTTAGTAGTGCTTCTTCATGAGTAGAAAAGGTTTCACCATCATAACTTATAGTTGTTTTTTTGTTTGCGGTAATAGTTCCTGTTTTATCAAAAATAATAGTATTTACTTTTGCTAGGTTTTCTATAACACTTGCATTTTTTAAATAGAATTTTTTCTTACCCAAAATACGTAATAAATTGCCATATGTAAATGGAGCAGAAAGAGCGATAGCGCATGGACAGGCTATTATTAATACAGCTGTAAATACATTTAATGCTTTTGATGCATCTATTACCAACCAGTATAAAGTTGCTACTATTGCAATGGATAAAATAGCAATGGTAAAACGCTTACTAATATTGTTTGTTAGCGATGTAAATGTATTTTCTTTATCTGTTTTAAATACATCATTACTCCAAAGTTGCGTTAAATAACTTTGTTCTATTGATTTTAAAACATCAACCTCAATAATACCACTGAGTTGTTTTCCACCTGCAAAGAGCTTGTCACCAGATTGTTTTGAAACAGCTTCAGATTCGCCAGTTACAAAACTATAGTCAATACGAGCATTGCCTTTAATTAAAATGCAATCTACAGGAATAAGTTCTTCGTTTCTAATAAGTAATCGATCTCCCTTTTTTATATCGTAAACTTGAACAGAGGTTTCTTCACCATCTTGAGATATTCTAGTTATTCCTATAGGGAAATAGGATTTGTAATCACGTTCAAACGATAGGAACGCATAGGTCTTTTGCTGAAAGAATTTACCCAATAATAAAAAGAATACTAATCCTGTTAAGCTATCAAAGAAACCTGTACCTAAATCAAATATTATTTCGGCGGTACTTCGTATAAATAAAACAGCAATACCTAGAGCGATGGGAACATCTATATTAAGTAATTTAGAACGTAATCCTTTATAAGCAGAAATAAAATATTCTTGTGCAGAATAGAAAACTACTGGAAGCGAGAATGCAAACATAAGCCATCTAAATACGGGTTTGTATTGTTCTAACCAAAACCCATCAACTTGAAAATATTCTGGAAATGATAAAAACATTACATTTCCAAATGCAAAACCTGCTATACCAAGCTTGTAAATTAAAGACCTATCAACTTGTGTTTTCCCTGTGCTATAATCTTCTAAACTAATGTAGGGTTCGTAACCAATATTACTTAAAAGGACAACTAGATTTTTTAAAGAAAATGTTTCGCTGTTATAGGTTACTCTTACGGTTTTCTTACCAAAATTAACAATAGAAGCACTTATTGAAGGCTGTAGTTTATTTAAGTTTTCTAAAATCCAAATACAAGAACTACAATGAATATGTGGAATATACAACGTAACAATTTGAGTTTTCTCATTATTAAATTCTAAAAGTTTTTCTACAATCTTGTCGTTATCTAAAAAGTCGTATTTGCCTTCAATTTCTTTTGGTGTAGCTCCAGGAGCATTTTCTAAATCGTAATAGCATGCAAGATCGTTCGTAGAAAATATTTCGTAGACGGTTTTGCAACCATTACAACAAAATGATTTATCGTCATATATAATAGGAGAGAACTCAGAATTTAGTCCACAATGGAAACATGTTTTATGTTTCGTCATAAATATTTGCTCATTAATACCTTATACAAAGGTAAAAGTTAGTGAAAATTAATATATGATATTAATCAGGTTTTAATTATTTTTACACAACTTCAATAATTTGGTATGAGTAAGTGTGAGTCATGTATTATTAAACAGTTTAATTCCTTAAAGAGTTTGAGTAAAGAGGAGTTGATAAGAATTTCAGCATGTAAAACTTCCAGAACGGTAAAAAAGGGAGAAATTATTTTTGATGAAGGAGAAATGCTTAATGGTGTATTTTGTGTGCGAGAAGGTATTGGTAAACTAACAAAGTTGAGTGCTAATGGCAAGGACCAAACAGTAACCTTAGTTGTAAAAGGTGAATTACTAGGACAGCGTTCTATAATTAGTGATGAAAGAACTAATCTTAGAGCTACGGCTCTTAATGATATGGAATTGTGCTTTATTCCTAAAAGTGAAATCATGAAGGATTTAAATAATAATCCTAATTTCACGTTAGATTTATTAAAGCGTATGGCTCTTGATTTAAAAGAAGCAGATAATGTAATTGTTAATATGGCTCAAAAATCGGTAAGACAACGTTTAGCTGAAGCTTTATTAAACATTAATGAAAGTTTTGGTACAAATGCCGATGGTACTTTGAGTGTGTTATTATCGCGTGAAGATTTTGCAAGTATTGTGGGTACAGCTACAGAGTCTGCAATTAGAGTCCTTTCACAATTTAAAAAAGAAGGGCTTATTTCTACTGTTGGGAAAAAAATAAAAGTTGAAAACCTCGACGGGTTAAGACGTATAGAATAAAAAGAGATTATCTAAAAAGTGTCATTCTGAACGGAAATGAAGAATCTCATGAAAATTAAATTATTGATAATAACATAATTGAGATTTTTCGACTACGCTCAAAATGACAATAAAAACACTTTTTAAATAATCTCTTTCTTTAATTAATCTAATCGAAACGATTTGACCTCCTTAAACGGAGACGTATCAATCTTCTCCATTGCCGTTTGGTACGGTTTCCATTCTTCATTATAGAAAGTATTTGTTTTATCTAATGCTTCTTTTAAAGCCTCTTTAGCATGCTTAATTAAGGTGAGTTCAGTAGTTGTTAATCCGTTTGGTCGTGTACCCGAATAAAAGCTAGCATTTCCAATACGTTGGTTCACATTTATAACGGGATCGCTAGTAATACCTTGTCTTTTATCTTCTTTGCCTAAATAAATTGCTAAAATTTTATCAAGCTTTTTGATAATTTCTTTTGAAGATTTAATTTGATCTTTGTACTTCTTTTTATCCAATTTTGCCAAACTTTTGCTGTAATCTGTAGCAATAGTTTTACTTTCTACAAGCTGTTTTACAGCATCGGCAGCAGTTTGTCTAATACCTTGAATTTCTTTTGAAGCATTGTATGACTCATCGATTGCTTTGCTTGAAACATTAAGGCGAGGATCACTTTTTACAGTTATCATTTCTTCTGAAGTTTGGTCGCCAAAACTTATAACTACTTTATAAGTACCTGGTTTAACGCTAACACCTCCTGGTTCGCGAGTTTGCTTACGAATATGTCTTGAAGGTCTGTCACCTCCTTTTTCATCCATAAACCACGTCCATTTGTTAATACCACTTTCTTTAGGTGCTTTGCGTTTTAGAGTTCTTATTAAACGGTCTACATCATAAATTTTCATAGTTAGAGAATCCCATTTTACAACATTTGTACTGTCACCCTGAACTTTTTTCAGGGTCTTATCATTGCTTTTTGAATCTGTTTTCTTTTTATCTTCTTTTTTAGTATCCGCTTCCTTCTTTTTATCAATTTTCACATAATAGGATAGTATGGCTCCTCTTCCGCGATTTTCGCCATTAAATAGGGCATCGCCACCAAAGCGACTCCCTGTTGGTTGCTGATAAGCTGCTTGATATGCCGTTGGTGGTTTAAATA
>JAADHG010000018.1 GCA_013151975.1 Chlorobiota bacterium
AATCTCTTTAAAATCAGAAACACCAATATTACCACCTTGACCAACAAGCATATATACATTGTCTGAGAGTTGTGTGGTTTTTATAGTAACTTCTTTTGGATTTTGAGCGTAAAGAGTGATACCAAAAATAAATACAAAAAGGGACAATAGTTTTTGAAAAGTTGTCATGAGAGTGGTTGTTTATTAAAAAGTCCTCTAAATATAATAAAACTTACGTTGCTCCTGTTAAATAGTGAATTACTTTTATTTTACATTGTAAAAAACAATTTTAAAAGTATCTTTGCAATCGCAAAACAATAGCACTAATTCAACCAATGTCAAGGGTTTCAAATTCTTCTTTTTCAAAGGCTTCAATAATTTCTGATTTTAAAGAGATTACAAAAATGCGACTCTCATTAAGTGTTGTGTTTTCATCATTGGCAGGATATTTATTAGGTGTTGAAACAGTTAATGGATACACCTTACTTTTATTAGCTTTTGGTGGTTATTTTATGGTGGGTGCTTCTAATGCATTCAATCAAATTATTGAAAAGGATTTAGATGCATTGATGGAGCGCACGAAGAACAGACCTATTCCAGCAGGACGTATGTCTGTTAATTCAGCATTTATACTAGCAACTGTTTTTACAATTTTAGGGATTACCATTTTATATATAATCAATCCACAAACAGCAATGTTTGGAGCGATTTCTATTTTTTTATATACAAGCGCTTATACACCTTTAAAAACAAAAACACCTTTATCCGTTTTTGTAGGAGCTATTCCAGGAGCGATACCATTTATGTTAGGTTGGGTTGCAGCAACCAATAATTTTGGCATTGAACCGGGAACATTATTTATGATTCAATTTTTTTGGCAGTTTCCTCATTTTTGGGCGATTGGATGGTTTTTGCACGAGGACTATCAAAAAGCAGGATTTAATATGTTGCCTACTGGAAAAAGAGATAAAGGAACAGCTGTACAAACTATTTTATATACAATTTGGACTATTATAGTGTCCATCATTCCAGTATTTGGATTTACGGGAAGCCTTCATCTTACGATTCTAGGAGCAATAATTGTATTTTTATTAGGATTAGTGATGCTGTATTATGCAGTGCAGTTATACAAAAAAATGACTACTGTTGCTGCCAGACAATTAATGTTAGCAAGTGTATTATATATTACACTAGTACAAATAATATATGTTTTAGATAAATTTATTAGGTAATTATGGATTTAACTCAAGGAACCCTAGAAGAAAAAAGCAATAGAGCAAAAAAAATGATGCTGTGGTTTGGCATTATATCATTAATAATGTCGTTTGCAGGATTAACCAGTGCATTTGTAGTAAGTAGCACTCGGGAAGACTGGTTAACAAATTTTGACTTGCCTAGTGCTTTCACCGTTAGTTTAATACTAATAATTTTAAGTAGTATAACACTTGTTATTTCTAAACGAACATTAAAATCTGGAGACAGAAATACGTCTTTATCATTTTTAGTACTGACATTTCTCTTAGGATTGGCATTTATATATTTTCAGCTAGCGGGATTTCAAGAAATAATAAATTTAGGATATAATTTTACAGGGCCTACTAGTAATATTACAATGTCGTATATTTATATTATTGCTACAGTTCATATTTTACACGTTATTGTTGGTCTAATTTGCTTGCTAGTAGTAATTTATAATCATTTTAAACAAAAATATAATGCACAGAAAATGCTTGGTTTTGAACTGGCAGCAACCTTTTGGCATTTTGTAGATTTTTTATGGTTATACTTATTTTTATTTTTATATTTCATGAGATAGTATATAATTTAATTTCAGCGGTCTCATGTAACATTAGTTTTAATATTGTTTAGACTGATTAAAATTTATTATTTGATATTTTTTTAGATAAATAATTTGACTATTTTTGTTCAATTTTAAAAACGAAATTCATTTATGGATAATACAGTTGTAAGTACTGGAACAGAAGGAAAAACTTGGGGAGGAGGAAACCAGCCTCTAAACGCGAGTTACGGAAAAATGATGATGTGGTTTTTCATTGTTTCAGATGCATTAACATTCTCAGGGTTTTTAGCAGCCTATGGGTTTTCTAGATTCAAGTTTCTAGATTCTTGGCCAATAGCCGATGAGGTTTTTACTCATATTCCTTTTTATCATGAACCCATGCCAATGATTTATGTGGCATTTATGACCTTTGTCTTAATCATGTCTTCTGTAACAATGGTATTGGCTGTTGATGCAGGGCACGAATTAAAAAAAGCCAAGGTGACACTTTATTTGCTTCTTACAATAATTTTTGGAGCTGTTTTTGTCGGTTCTCAAGCTTGGGAATGGGCAACATTTATCCGTGGAGATTATGGAGCTGTACAAACCACAGGAGGAAATATTTTGCAATTTGTTAATGCTGAAGATGGGAACAGAATCGCGTTACGTGATTTTGTAGTTGCCGAAGATGATGGTAGAGTAGCTCATGAAAGTAATAATGGACTATGGTTTAAAAGTGAAGGAACACAACCAACATACACAGTCGAGGAGGTAATTCACGGCATGGAAGCGAACAGCAATGTGCTTATAAGAACTCAAATAATAAATGATGAAGGAAAAAAGACATTACTTTCTAGAGAGGAATCATTAAAGCTTCTAAAAGATAATGGTAAAGTTGTTGTAGAAGGTGCAAATTTGCATGTTAATGAATATGGGACTCCTTTGTTTGCAAACTTTTTCTTTTTTATTACAGGGTTTCATGGATTTCACGTGTTTTCAGGAGTAATGATTAATATTATCATTTTCTTTAATGTAATATTAGGAACATACGAACGTAGAAAAAGTTACGAAATGGTAGAAAAAGTTGGACTTTATTGGCACTTTGTAGATTTAGTTTGGGTATTTGTATTTACATTCTTCTACCTAGTTTAATTATAAAATAATTCAATTTAAAATGTCAGATCACGCACATAAATTAGAAATATTAAGAGGTTTAGTTAAGTTTAAATCTAACACTCAAAAAATTTGGGGAGTTTTAGTTTTATTAACTATTGTTACAGTCGTTGAAGTTATTTTAGGAATCTTACGACCAGAGGCTTTAATGAAAAGTATTTTTAGCATGAAAATACTTAACTGGATTTTCATTATTCTAACGTTGGTAAAAGCCTACTATATTACTTGGGATTTTATGCATATGAGAGACGAAACTAAAACCTTACGAAGATTAGTAATATGGACAGCAATATTTTTAGTTTGCTATTTATTGTTCATTCTCTTACATGAAGGAGGCTACGTTTTTGATGTGTATGACAACGGATACATTAAACAGGATTTTTAAAAATTAAAATCAGCACTGAGCATCGTCGAAGTGTTAAAATATATAAGAAGACGGTTTTTTATAACCGTCTTTTTTAATTTTGTACTATGAATTTTAAAAGCATTAGAAAAACAGCGATACTCGTAATTTTATTTTTTCTTCCAGTAGTATTTTTATTGTTTTTATATCCCTCAAAACATAATTATAATACATTAGAAATTATTAAAGGAGATATTCTTGAAACCTCTGCTTTTACTACAGAAGATGGAGAAACCATTGGTCTTGAAAATAACCTTACTGTTCTTGGCTTTTTTGGGAGTAACCCAATGGATAAAGCTACAGCAGCATTAAACTTAAAAGAACTGATTTACGATAAATTTAAAGGTTTTAAACGCTTTCAAATTTTAATACTAGTTCCAAATGGGAGCGAAGCTCAAGTAAAATTACTGAAACAAGAATTATTAAAATACGACGTGTTAAAATACTGGCACTTTGCATATGGAGACCAACAGGAAATAGTTAATGTATTTAATTCTCTTAAAACAAGAGAAGGATTAGATAAAAACTTTGGCACAGATCATGTGTTTATTATTGATAAAGAACGTAACCAAAGAGGACGGCTTGACGATAGAACCGAAAGGGAAATAGAAAAGGAGAAACCAGTTTACGGATTAAGTTCGTATGATTGTATTGAAGTCTCAGAAATAAAGAATAAAATGAGCGAAGATATGCGTATTTTATTTACAGAATATAGACAAAAACGAAAAGGAACGTTCGACTCTTCTACAAGAAGAGCAGAAGATTTAAAACCACAAGATGATGAGCAAAACTAATTATTCTTATGTTGGAATATCACTGATAATATTAGTGTTTGGAATTATATTTATTCCTCGAATTGTTGACCGTATTAAAAATAATGATATCACGAGAGATGAAAGTCGAAGTGATAGCCCAAGTAAAAAAGAGAAATTGGTTTCCGATTTAGCATTCCTAGAAATTAATGGAGTCGCAAAAAAAGTACCTGCTTTTAGTTTTACAGATCAAGACGGAAAAACAATTACTAATAAAGATTATGAAGGCAAAGTGTATGTGGTAGAATTCTTTTTTACAACATGCCCAACAATTTGTCCAAGAATGAGTAAAAACTTGGTGCAAATTCAAAATAGCTTTAACGGGTTTAAAAATTTTGGAGTAGCATCATTTACTATAAATCCTGAACACGATACACCTGAAGTATTAAAAAAATATGCCACCCAATATGGTATTACAAATCCCAATTGGCATTTGTTAACAGGAGATATAGATGTAATTTATCAATTGGCAAACCAAGGATTTAATTTATATACAGCTAAGAATGCTGAAGTAGAAGGTGGTTTTGAGCATTCAGGAAATTTTGCTTTAATAGACAAAAACGGATTTATAAGATCGAGGATTGTAAATGGAAATCCAATTATTTATTACAACGGAATGATATCGGAATCTGAGAAAATAGATGAAGATGGTCAAGAGCAGCAAATAAGTATGTTAAAAGAAGATATTAAAAAGTTGCTAAATGAATAAGATCATCATGCTGAGCGACTTGTACTGAGCGAAGTCGAAGTAAGTCGAAGCATCTTAAAACGAATAAAATGACAAATATAACCGAAGAGAAAAAGTATAATAAATGGATAGTAGTTTTGTCTATTGCTATTCCGTTAGTGGTTGCTATTTTGTTTGGAGTACGTATTCCAAATGTTGAGCCGCTATCTTTTTTACCACCAATATATGCTTCAATAAATGGGTTAACAGCCCTAATATTAATAGTAGCACTTTGGGCAATAAAAAACAGAAAACAAGTCCTACATGAGCGTTTAATGAAAACAGCAATTTTATTTTCAATAGCATTTTTAGTAATGTATGTCGCTTATCATATGACTAGTGATCCAACAGAATTTAAAGGGCAAGGAACCATAAAGTATGTCTATTATACAGTTTTAATATCACACATAATATTGTCGATTGCAGTAATTCCTTTTGTTTTAATAACTTATGTTAGAGCCATTACCAACAATTTTGAAAGGCATAAAAAAATAGCAAGAATTACATTTCCATTATGGCTATATGTTGCTATTTCAGGTGTTGTAGTTTATATTATGATTTCACCATATTATATTTGATAATGAAGCGCAAAATTTTCTTTTTTCTTTTTTCTTTTTTCTTTTTTCTTCAAACAAACGCACAATGCGCCATGTGTCGAGCTGTTTTAGAAAGTGAAGAAGGACAGAGTACTGCTAGAGGCATTAATAACGGGATTGTGTATTTAATGGCAGTTCCTTACATACTTATTGGAGGCTTAGGTTACTTTATTTATAGGAAGTTAAAGAACAATTAGTGTTTTTTTAACATTTTATTAGAAGTATAATCTGTAACAAAATATTTGTTTTGCAGTCTAATTATAAACTATATAAAAGAGCAACGCTTAAAAAGGTTTATAAAAGACACTAACTATGCTAAAAATAAACAATCTACACAAGTCCTATGCTATAGGAGATTCCAGTTTACATGTACTTAAAGGTATAAATTTGGATATTGAAGATGGTGAAATGGTGGCAATCATGGGGTCATCTGGTTCAGGAAAATCTACCTTGTTAAATATTATTGGGATGTTAGATGAGGCTGATTCAGGAGACTATATATTAGATGGCTTACCAATTAAAAATCTCACTGAAAAAAAAGCGGCAGTTTATAGAAATAAATTTTTAGGGTTTATTTTTCAATCTTTCAATCTTATTAATTACAAGAATGCTCTAGAAAATGTAGCGTTGCCATTGTATTATCAAGGGTTTAAGCGTAAAGAGCGTCAAGAGAAAGCCATGTTTTATTTAGAAAAAGTGGGTTTAACAGATTGGGCGCATCATTTACCCAAAGAACTTTCGGGTGGACAAAACCAGCGTGTTGCTATTGCAAGAGCTTTAGCTGCAAACCCAAAATTATTATTAGCCGATGAACCAACAGGAGCTTTAGATACAACAATTTCTTATGAGATTATGGAGTTTCTCCAACAATTAAATGATGAAGGAAAAACGCTTTTAATAGTGACGCATGAAGAAGATATAGCCAATATGTGTAAGCGCATTGTACGTTTGCGAGATGGAGTTATTATGGAAGATACATTTGTTTAACAAGTAAAGGCCACACAAAATGTTTGATATAGATCTTTGGCGAGAAATATTTCAGAGTATTAAAATGAACAAGACCAGAAGCTTACTCTCTGGGTTTACTGTGGCATTTGCTATATTATTATTTGCTATTCTTTTTGGGATAGTCAATGGCTTACTAAACACCTTTGCAGAGGCATTTAAAGATGATGCTATAAATAATATAGTAATATGGTCTGGACAAACTACTAAAGCTTATAAAGGCCTTCAAGCAGGAAGGCAAATTCAATTTAAAAATGCAGATCACGATTATATTTTAGATGAATTTGGTGATAAGGTTGAGTACATGACTTCAAGAGTTATGTTAAATGTTAATGCCTCTTTTAGAAATGAAAAAAATAGTTATACGGTTAGAGCAATACATCCTGACAATTTGTTTATAGAACAAAACAGTATGCAAGAAGGACGATATATTAATCAAAATGATTTAGTTAATAAAACTAAAGTCGTTATAATTGGAAGGTTGGTTGAAGAAGATTTGTTTACAAAAACAACTGCACTTGGTAAGTACCTTAATTTAAGTGGTATTCAATATAAAGTCGTAGGCGTGTTTACAGATGATGGAGGAGATGATGAAGAGCGTATGCTTTATATTCCAATAACCACAGCACAATTATTATATGGCAATAATGATTATATTGATATGATGTACCTCACCTATAATCCTGAAATGGATTATGATAAAGCACTTGCTTTTGGCGTTTTAATGGAGAAAAAGTTAAAGAACCGTTTTTCTATAGCACCTACAGATCAAAGAGCGATTAGAGTTCAAAATAATGCACAAGGAGCCAAAGCAGTAAATCAAATGTCTTTTGGCTTAGGGTTGATGGCAATAGTTATTGGATTTGGAACATTAATTGCAGGTATTGTAGGGATAAGCAATATCATGATTTTTATTGTTAAAGAACGCA
This sequence comes from Chlorobiota bacterium, assembly GCA_013151975.1. GTDB lineage: Bacteria > Bacteroidota > Bacteroidia > Flavobacteriales > Flavobacteriaceae > JAADHG01. The sequence continues at coordinate 7,405 of JAADHG010000018.1, forward strand.
CCAAAGAAATAGGAATTCGTAAAGCACTTGGTGCATCTCCAAGATCTATTGTGTCAATTATTTTGCTTGAGTCAATCATCATTACTACCATTGCTGGTTATTTAGGTTTATTAGCAGGTGTGGGTGTGCTTGAGTTAGCAACGCCTGTCTTAAAAGATTACTTTATTAAAGACCCAGCAGTGAGTAATACTCTTGTTATAGGTGCAACAATAACATTAGTACTTGCAGGAACAATAGCAGGATATTTACCTGCAAAAAGAGCATCGCGTATTAAACCCATTGTAGCATTAAGAAACGATTAATTATGTTTAACCGAGCCAAAACAGAAGTACAAATTAGTTCTAAAAATATAAAAATTAACAAATGAAATTTTTATTCGATAGAGACACCTGGCAAGAATTGTATGACAGTCTTAGTAAAAACAAGTTACGATCTATCTTAACAATGGTTGGTGTTTGGTGGGGGATTTTATTGTTAATAGGTCTTTTAGGCTCTGCAAGAGGAATAGAAAACTCATTCAATCGATTATTTGGCGACTTTGCAACTAATAGTGTATTTATTTGGGGACAAAGTACAGGCAAACCTTTTAAAGGATTTCAAGAAGGTAGGCGTGTTAGATTAACATTAACTGATGTTAAAAAAATTGAAGAGAATGTTGAAGGTATTGAGTTTGTTGTCCCTAGAAACCAAAACAGAAGCTTAGTGGTTAGAAAGTTGCTTTCTGGAACTTTTAATGTATCTGGAGATTATCCATTATTAGATAAAGTTGAAAAAAAGAAATTAATACATGGACGTTTTATCAATCAAAACGACATTAATGAAAATAAAAAGACCGTTGTTATTTCTGAAGACATATATAAACAATTATTTGAAAAAGATGAAGATGCTATAGAAGAATATATTAGAATAAACAATATTAACTTTCAAGTTATTGGAATATTTGAGGTGAATCCTTTTGGAGGTCCATCTACCGATATTCATATTCCATTTACAACATTTCAGCAAATATATAATCAAGGTGAAAAAATTGGATGGATGATGATTACCGGAAAACCAGAATTTGATATTAAACAAATTGAATTAGACACAAAACTATTGCTAAAAAACATGCATAGAATTCATCCTAAAGATAAGCGTGCCTTTGGAAGTTTTAATTTAGGAAAAGAATTTGCAAAAATGACAGGTTTTTTAACAGGCATGCAGTTTTTAACATGGTTTGTGGGTATTGCTACCCTTATCGCAGGTGTATTTGCCATAGGAAATATTTTGCTCATTACAGTAAAAGAACGTACTAAAGAAATAGGCGTCCGTAGAGCTCTAGGAGCTACACCTTTTGAGATAAAACGACAAATTGTAATTGAAGCGGTATTTTTAACTTTGCTTGCGGGATTCTTAGGAATAATTTCTGGAGGATGGATACTCATTGCGATGGATAAATTTTTGGGTCAAGGTGACGATGCCATTTTTGTAAATGCATCGGTATCAATTTCAATAGTTTTAATTGCGATAGTCATACTAGTTATTTTAGGAACTTTAATAGGGTTAATCCCAGCAAATAAAGCCACAAGTGTTAAACCAATAGAAGCATTAAGAGAAGAATAAACAATCAAAAAGATGAATAAAACAGTAAAAATTATAGTAGGAATAGTATTGATAATATTATTGCTATTTGTATTAAAGTATTTTAAAGACTCCAATTCTAAAGACATTGTAGATTATAAAGTAGAAGAGCCATTTTATACTTCAATAGATACAAAAGCAGTAGCAACGGGAAAGTTAAATCCTGAAGAAGAAATTGAATTAAAACCTCAAATTTCAGGCATTGTAGATAAAATATTAGTTGAAGAAGGAGACATTGTAAAAAAAGGAGATCTCATTGCAAAAATTAGAGTCGTTCCAAATGAGCAAGCATTAGTTAGTGCTAGTAGTAGAATAAAATCTGCTAGGTTTTCCTATGATAACTCTAAAATATTATTTGATAGAAATAAAGCACTTTTTGAAAAAGGAGTTATTTCCAAGCAAGATTTTGAGAATAGTGAGTTATCGTTAAATCAATCCAAAGAATCACTAGATCAAGCTCAAAATGATTATCAAATTATAAAGCGTGGTTCAATATCTGGAGGCAATGTACTGTGATACGGGGTGTTAGTTTCTGCGTGGAACAGTGTCTACCGGTTTCGCATCCAGTCCCTGTACGTGAAGGTGATCAAGTTATACAAAGTAATAACTTTAATGCAGGTACTACTATTGCAACCATTGCAGATATGAGTAAAATGATTTTTGAAGGGAAAGTTGATGAAGCCGAAGTTGGTAAACTAGAAGAAGGTACAGAAATAAAGGTGATTCTTGGAGCTATTAATGAAAAAGAATTTCCTGCAATATTAACCTTTGTAGCCCCAAAAGGGAAAGAAGAAAATGGCGCAGTACAGTTTACAATAAAAGCGGATGTAAAAATTGACCCTTCTACAAAAATTAGAGCAGGTTACAGTGCAAATGCCGAAATTGAGATAGAAAGTAAGGATAGTATTTTGGCTATTAAAGAGGCACTACTCCAATTTAATAGAATTACAGAAAAACCGTTTGTAGAAATCCAAGATGAAGACGGTAAATTTAAAAAAGTGGATGTAGAAATTGGTTTGTCAGACGGAATAAATGTAGAAATTCTCGAAGGTGTTAAAGAAGGAGATAAGATTAAAGTGTGGAATAAAGCATCAAAAGATAACGAAGACGAAGATGAAGACAATTAAAACAAGTAATATGAAATATAGTTTCGTAGGATTATTTCTCTTAGGATGTCTTTCTTTATCAGCCCAAAATAAGGTTTGGACGTTACAAGAGTGTGTTGATTATGCTTTAGAAAACAACATTTCAGTTAAACAGGCAGAAAATACATTACTAATAAATGACCAAGACATTATTGCAACTAAAGGTAATTTTCTACCATCTTTAAGTGCTAATATTGGTCAAAGTTTAAGTTTAGGTAATGTTGAGATATTTCCAGGAGCTTTTGTAGATAGAACATTTCACTCTACGAATGCGGGTTTTAATGTTTCCCAAACTATTTTTAATGGGTTTAGAAACACAAATCTATATAAACAATCGTTGCTAAATCTTGAAACAAGTAAATTTGAATTAAACCGTATTAAGGATGATATATCTTTAAATGTAGCTAATGCGTATTTGAATGTGTTATTTAATAAAGAAAATTTAGAAACAGCAAGAGCACAGTATGAGTTTTCAAAAACACAATTAAAACAAGTTAATGATCTTGTAGAAGCTGGCGTACAGCCTAAAGCCAATGTTTTTGATGCTGAAGCTACTTTAAGTACTGATGAGCAAAAATTGACAGTTGCTGACAATAATTATATCTTATCCCTATTGTCTTTATCTCAGTTGCTCCAGATTCCTTTTGAAGGATTTCGTGTTGAGATAATAGATATTGAGACACCATCAGCATTATTGATGTATAAGGACATTAAGCCAATTTTAAACTATGCTTTTGAAAACCGAAATGAAATTAAAGTTGCAAAAAAGAATATTGAAAATGCAAAGCTAAATACAGAAATATCTAAAAGCGGCTATTTGCCTAGCTTAACTTTTGGTTACGGATTTAATTCTATAGCAAATTTCTCTAACTTATCGAATGATAATTCGTTTTTCCAGCAAATCAATGATAATAAAGGGCATCGTTTTAGTTTAAATGTAAGTATTCCAATATTCTCTAGATTTCAAAATAAAACAGCAGTTGCAAAATCAAAAATTAGAGAGGAAAATTCGAAACTGGATTTAGATCAAGCTAAACTTAATTTAGAAACAAATATACAACGTGCATTTACTGACGCACAAGCGGCGTTAAAAGCATTTACAGCAGCACAAAAATCATTAGAATCTCAAAGGCTTGCTTTTAGTAATTCACAAGATCGTTACAACCTTGGTGCAATGAACTCGTTTGATTTAGAACAAGCAAGGATACGATTGATTAATGCAGAGGCTTCTTTAATAAATGCCAAATATGATTTTGTTTTTAAGACAAAAGTTTTAGACTTTTACCTAGGCAAAACAATAACATTAGATTAATTGGCAATAATATTAAACATAGAAACAAGTACAACTAATTGTTCGGTCTCTCTTTCAAAAGAAGGAGAGATTTTAGTTTTAAAAGAAGACAACAATAATAAGTATTCTCACGCCGAACGACTGCATAGTTATATTGACGAGGTTTTAATTGAAGCAAAGATTACATTAAGCAACTTGGACGCCATATCAATTAGTAAAGGACCAGGATCTTATACAGGATTACGTATAGGTGTTTCGGCAGCAAAAGGGCTTTGTTTTGCTATAGATAAACCACTAATTTCAGTGGCTACTTTAGAAGCACTTGCACATCAAATTAAAATAGAAGAAGGGGTTATCGTCTCTATGTTAGATGCAAGGCGCATGGAAGTGTATTCAGCCGTGTTTAATACAGAGTTCCAACAGATAAGAGACACACAAGCACAAATTTTGGATGAGCAGTCTTTTAAAGATTATTTAGAAGAAGGAAAGGTGTATTTTATAGGGAATGGTGTTGAAAAAACTAAAACATTGATTAACCACCCTAATGCTGTTTTTATTGATAATAAGTTGCCTTCAGCAAATGAAATGAGTATACTATCCTATAAAAAATTCAAAGCAAACAGTTTTGAAGATGTTGCATATTTTGAACCCTACTATTTAAAAGATTTTGTTGCATTGCAGCCAAAATCTTAGTCCTTTTTATGTATTTCAACTTGATGTGGATAAGGAATTTCTATTCCAGCCACATCTAAAGCTTCTTTGGTGTTTTCTGTTACATCAAAAAATACCGTCCAGTAATCTTCTGTTTTGCACCAAGGTCTAACAGCAAAATTTATAGAACTATCTGCTAATTCTGATACATTAACGGTTGGAGAAGGATCTTGTAACACTAGAGGATGCGAGGTTATTACATCCATTAATACCGCTTTGGTCTTTTTAATATCAGAATCGTAACCAACACCAAAAACCAAATCTACACGACGTGTGCCTTCAGTCGTATAATTAACGATATTCCCATTAGATAAAGAACCATTTGGGATAATAATTTCTTTGTTTGATAGACCAGTTAATTTGGTAGTAAAAATTTCTATTTCTTTAACGACACCAATTTCCCCTTGTGCTTCAATAAGATCACCAATTTTTATAGGTTTAAAAATCATAATTAAAACACCACCTGCAAAATTGCTTAAGGATCCTTGTAAAGCTAATCCAACGGCTAAACCAGCTGCTGCCAAAATTGCTGCAAAAGAAGTGGTTTCTATGCCTAATTTTGAAATGACTACTATAAACAATAAGATTTTAAGCGTCCAGTTAACTAGATTAGACAAAAACTTTTGAAGTGTTATATCTAAACCTCCTTTTGCCATTATTCTCCTTGAAAGTTTTGTAGCTAGGCTGATTACAAAAAGCCCAATAATTAAAATTGCTAATGCTATTAATATTTGAGGAGAAAACTCTAAAATAAGAAACCAAAGTTTTTTAATGTATTCCATTTTATTTATAATTTTAAATCAATATTCGATATTTTTTTAGCTAAAAACAACTAGTAGTAATGCTAGTATTGCAGGAACAGCCTGAACATAAAACAATCGTATCTTCTTTGTTGAATAAGCACCATAAATACCTGCAATAATCACACAGCTTAAAAAGAAAATAGTTATTTCATTGTTTTTTAAGACAATTGACCAAATTAATCCAGCAGTTAAAAAACCATTATATAACCCTTGATTTGCTGCTAACACTTTAGTTTCTTCAGCATATGCTTTAGATTTTAAACCAAAAGTTTTAATTCCTTTTGGTGTAGTCCATAGAAACATTTCTAAAATCAAAAAGTAAAAATGTTCTAGAGCAACAAGCCCAACCAATATTATTGTGATAATTTCCATATTATTTTTCGATTAGAGTTAATGCTTTTTCAACTTCTTTCACAGGTAGTTTACAAGCTTTATTCACGCAAACATAAATATAAGTTTCACCTTCAACATACCTGTTTTCAAGAAGTGGTAAGGTGTTATCATTTGTACTTCCAACAATAAGCTTATTAGGAATGTAAGATTGGTTTAATTCTTGAATTTTGTCTAATGCTTTATCCCCAACAATAGCAACTTCGTAATAGTTGTTGGTGTAATTTAGCATTAAATCTAGCCAATTTGAAAATCCTGAGGGATATGAAGCAATTTCAGGGTTGATATTATGGAGCATTGTTGTAGCCGTATTGTGATACGTTTCATTGTCAAAATAATGAGATAATTTGAATAAGTTTTTTGCCATTATAGAATTGCTAGCAGGAATAACATTATCTCTATATTCAATATTTCTGGTTACTAGAGATGCATCTTTATCTGAAGTGAAATAAAACATTTTACTGTTGTCATCAAAAAAATGGTCAAAGGTATAATTGGTTAAATTCTTTGCTGTTTGTAACCATTTTTCGTCTAAGGTATTTTCATAAAGTGCTAGAAATGCATCAACGGTTGCAGCATAATCTTCTAGATATCCATTGATGGTACTTTTCCCATTTTTATAACTATGGTTTAAACTACCATCAGACGTTAATTGTTTATCGAATATGAAATTAGCATTTTTAATTGCAGCATCTAAAAAATGGGGCTCATTGAATACACGATATGCATCTGCATAACCTTTTAACATTAACGCATTCCAAGAGGTAAGTACTTTATCATCCAATCTAGGACGACTACGTTTTTCTCGTTCGGTTAATAATGTGTCTTTCCATTGTTTAATCTTAATTGACAGATCTTCTATAGAAATATTATATTTTTCAGCAATGTCTTTATCACTATCTTTTCTAATTAGCACATAGTTTTTATCTTCCCAAAAACCGTAATTGTTTACATTATAGTAATCGGCAAAAAGATTAAAATCAGTTTCTAATAAAGATTTTAATTCCTCTTTTGTCCAAACATAATATGCGCCTTCTTCTAATTCTCCTTTAGGAGTATTACTATCTGCGTCTAAGGACGAATAAAAAGTACCTTCAGGATTAGTTAACTCGCGTTCTATAAACTCCAAAGTTTGATAAACTACGTCTTTGTATAATTCATTTTTTGTAATTAAATAGGCATCACTGTAAAGGCTAACTAACTGTGCATTATCGTAAAGCATTTTTTCAAAATGAGGAACATGCCATTTATTGTCAACCGAATAACGTGAAAAACCACCACCAACATGGTCAAAAACGCCACCATAAGCAATTTTAGTTAATGTGAGATTTACATAATCCTGAAGCGTAGCATCGTTGTTTTGATAGGCTTGTCGTAGTAAAAAGTGTAAATTATTGGGCATCATAAATTTTGGAGCACGATTCATTCCGCCTTTAGTATTATCAAAGTTTTTTGACCACGTAGAGATAGACTCTTTAATAAAACCTTGCGTAAATTCAACCTCGTTTGTATTTAGAGAAACAACATCCAGAGATTTAATACCAGCTTCCAATTTATCGGCATAGGCAATTAGTTTTGAGGGATCTTCTTTATATACATCAGAAATTTGATTAAGTACTTTTATCCATTGTTCCTTTTTAAAATAAGTACCTCCCCAAACTGGTCTTCCATCAGGAAGTGCTACAGTATTAAGTGGCCAACCACCTCTTCCTGTCATTAATTGTACCGCGTTCATATACACTTGATCAACATCTGGGCGCTCTTCTCTGTCTACTTTAATACTGATAAAATTATCATTCATGACCTTTGCCACTAAAGTGTCTTCAAAGCTTTCGTGTTCCATAACGTGGCACCAATGGCATGCAGCATAACCAATACTTATTATAATGAGCTTATTTTGTGCTTTGGCTTCCGCAAGCGTTTTTTCATTCCAAGGCTTCCAGTTTACAGGGTTATGAGCATGTTGTAATAGGTATGGGCTAGTTTCGTTTATGAGATCGTTAGTGTATTTATGAGTCATTTTTTCGGAAGTTTGACCCTTACAGCTTAGCAGTGTAACAGCAATTAATAATATAGAAAACAACAGTTTTTGCATAATATCAAAAATACATAAAATGAGGTACAAAAAAAGCATTCATTATGGTGAACGCTTTTAAAAATTTTAAAAGTAAACTTAATTTACTTCAAAAGTTATTTTTACATTAACTCTAAATTCGGTTATTTCATTATCGTTTACACTTGCACTTTGATCTTGCACGTAAACAGAGCGAATATTTTTTAATGATTTAGAAGCATGTTTTACTGCTTTTCTAGTTGCATCTTCCCAACTTTTATCAGAATTAGCTAAAATTTCAATTACTTTTAATACAGCCATAATTTTTTAATTTAAGGTTAATAAATGAATACTAAAGATAAGCAATCTTTATAATTAATTAGCCATTAATAGCCTCAACAATTTCTACTTTATCTTTTAACATCTCTTTCAGCATATTTTCAATACCACTTTTTAAAGTAAATGTAGAAGAAGGACAACCACTACAAGCACCTTGAAGGATAACACGAACAAGCTTGCGTTTGGGGTCATAAGATTCAAATTGAATATTACCACCATCACTAGCTACGGCAGGTTTTACATATTCTTCAAGGATATTTACAATTTCTTTTGAGATATCGTCTAAGGCTTCAAAGCTTTCTTCTTTAACAGCTTCAGTATTGTTTTTGATTTGCGGAGTATCAGCAGCTATAATGGGTTTACCATTTTCAATATAACTTTTAATAAACTCTCTTAATTCCATAGTGATGTCGTTCCAATCAGCGACATCATATTTTGTTATAGACACGTAATTTTCATCTATAAAAACACTTTTAACAAAAGAAAAGTGAAATAATTCGGATGCAAATGGAGACACTTTTGCTTCATCAATGGAGGTGAATTCAAAAAGCGTAGGCACCAATTTTTTATTAGCAACAAACTTAGTAACAGTGGGGTTTGGAGTGCTTTCGGCATAAACCGTAACCGCTATTTTTTTGCTTTTTGAAGTGTTTTCAACAATAATTCCGCCTTCATTAAGATAGTTTTCAATTTGCTCACGCACTTCATTCTGAACATCTTTCCATGCAACAATATTAAAGCGTTCTATAGCTACAAAATTCCCTGAGATATAAACTTTCTTTACAAAAGGTAAGTAAAAAAGCTGTTGTGCTAATGGGGAATGCTTTGCTTCATCTATGTTATTAAATTCAAAACTTTCATACTGAGTTAAGAATGAATTTGCTTCAAATTTTATAATTAATGGATTACTAGTTTCTTGTATTGAAACACCTATTTTGTTCATTGCAATAAATTTTATGCAAAAATAATAAAAGAAATGTTGAGTTATATATATATTTGGGAAACATTAACCTATGAAATACTAGATGTTGACTCATTAAAACGAGAAAGTATTTAAATACTTTAATCCCATTTTACCTTGAAAAGAGATTAACTATGAAATTGAAAAAGTTTTGCTTAATAATAGTAGTAGCCATGATTACTCAGTTTTCTATGGCTCAGGAAGGCTTACCTATATATTCCGATTATTTAACCGATAATTATTATTTAATTCACCCTTCAATGGCTGGTGTTGCTAATAGTAGTAAATTTAGACTAACAGCACGAAAACAGTGGTTTGGACAAGCTAATGCACCAGCATTACAAACGGCTAGTATAAATGGAAGAATAGGAGAATCATCATCAGGCGTAGGAGCTATTTTATTTAATGACAAAAACGGTTACCATTCTCAAACTGGAGCGTATTTAACCTATGCACATCACTTAATGTTTTCCAGAAACCCCATAGATTTAAATATGTTGTCTTTTGGGTTAAGTATTGGGATGATTCAATACAAACTTGACGAGACTACCTTTTTAGCAGATGGCTTTGACCCATTAATTTCCGGAATTGAGCAAAGTGCTACAGATTTTAATATTGATTTTGGATTTTCATATCAATTTATAAATTTTTACGCCCATGCTACTGTAAAGAATGTTTTAGAAAATGATGGGGTTAATTTTAATGAACAAGGACTTAGTTTTAGTAATTTAAGAACCTATCTATTTTCGGTAGGGAACGTGTTTAGTAAGTTTGATAGCGAATGGAGTTATGAACCTTCGGTAATGTTTATGTATAGAGATGCTACAAAAGAATCCTTATTTGATTTGAATATGAAGGTGTATAAGGAAATGGATTTTGGTAAAGTTTGGGGAGGTATATCTTATAGAAGAAGTTTAGATGGCGCCGAATTTTTAAATGGTACAGGAGTTAGTAGTCAAAAATTGCAATATATTACACCTTTAATAGGGGTTAATTATAAAGACTTTATTTTTGCTTATACCTATTCGTATCAATCCAATTCAGTTGTGTTTAACAATGGTGGGTTTCACCAAATTACGTTGGGACTTAACTTTAACAAAAGGAGAGAAAAGTACGAGTGTAACTGTCCTGCAATAAATTAAAAACTGT
>JAADHG010000060.1 GCA_013151975.1 Chlorobiota bacterium
AGCATTTCTAGACAATTACTGGAAAACAGAATCATCTTTTCTCCTTTTTTAAAACCTAACTGTTTTAAATTTCCAGTTATTTTTTTGATGTCGTTATAAAAATATTCCCATATAATTCCTCTGTAAATACCATTAGCATCTTTCTCTTTATAAACATATTTATCAGAGAAATTAGTGACATTTCTCTTTAAGAAAGTTGCTATATTGGGGATAATTTCACCTAGTTGATATGTTGAATGAAGTTCTTTCATAAATATATTTAGGCTATTACAGCAGCTTTTTTTTCTTTCAGTTTATAATATCTATATCCGCCCCAAAGTGCTGCACCAACAGCGCCAGAGTATATTGCATCAGGATGAGAAGCAAATATTAAGTCTTCTTTTTTCTTTTCTTTGGATAATTCTTCAACTGCTTGTAACATCCCTTCATTCATTCCCATTCCACCTACCAATGCAATTGATGATTCCGCTCTTAAGGAGCCTAATAATTTTACAACTCTACCTGCAATAGAAAGATTAATTCCTTTTACAATATTTGCTGTTGAAAGCCCTTTAGAAACCAGATTTATAACATCTGTTTCGGCTAAAACTGCACAAATGCCAGAAGGAACTTCAGGATTATCAGCTTGTAAAGACAATGGGCCAACTTCTTCAATGGCTAAACCCAGATATCGTGAAATATTTTCGATAAACTGTCCAGAGCCCGAAGCACATTGACCTGTCATTTTGTAATCCAAAACTTTTCCTCTATAATCAATTTTAATGGCTCTAACATAAAGTCCTCCCATATCAACAACAGTTTTAGCTTCAGACACAAAAAACTTACCTCCGCGTGCATGTGTTGTCATACTATAAAAGTGTCCCGTTTTTCTCTCAACCATTTCGCCTTGACCTGTAGATGCTAAATACGCGATGTCTTTGTTAATTAAATGATTACGTCCTAGAAGCATATCAACTATGTCTACCACAACATCTTTAGGATTTCTTTTTCTTATTTTTTCTGTTTGTTTATCAATAATTTTATGTTTGCCAGAAATAGTATCGTAAGTCATTATTACACCCTTTACGTAACTCCCACCTACATCAATCCCCATTGTCTTTATTGTCTCACTCATGATTTATAGCTTTTTTTGTTTTCATTTTTTTTGATGGTAACTCAATTTCAATATTTCTTCTAGCAAACATCGCTCCTCCTAATGCTCCCATAAATATTGAATCGGAATGAATATTCATTGTTATTTCTCCATAAGAATCGGTAACCATTTGTTTTACATATTTTAATACTGCTTGATTTCGAGCTACTCCTCCTGTAAACGTAAATTCCTCTCTAACGCCTCCTGAGCGAGCAATTAGTGACATTGCTCTTTGCACAATAGCTTTATGCAAACCCGCTAAAATATTTGGTCTTTTTTCTCCATTATGTAGAAGTTCTTTTACTTCTGCTCCAGCAAAAACAGTACATGTAGAACAAATAGTTGTTTCTTTATCAGCACTCATTGCCTCTGGTCCCAGCTCATTTAATGAAATACCAAATTCGTCTGCTATGTAGCCTAAATACCTTCCACAGCCTGCAGCACATCTATCATTCATGTGGAAACTAGTAACCAGACCACGACTATCAACTTGAATTGCTTTTGTGTCTTGCCCTCCAATATCTAATACTGTACGTGTGTTTGGGAAAACTGCATGAGCTCCAAAGGCATGACAAAGTATTTCAGACTTAATACAATCTTCAGGAAAAGGAAGTAAAGCACGACCATATCCTGTTCCAACCATATTAGCTATATGTATCTCTTGATCGGCAATTGAATCTATGTGCTCTCTTAAAGAAGTTTCAACATTCTTATAGTTGTTCTTAACCGCATTTAACTCAGCATAATACCAGTCTTCTTCATTGTGTTCTTGAGGTTCGTCAATCAATCCTTGGTATTTATCCTCCAAAGTTTTCATAGATTCATGAATCAATTCTTTAAAATTGAATTGAACCATTTCATTTTCAACAGGTGTAATGCTTTTATCAAAAGCCAACATTAGTGGTTCGTACAGAGTTCTATCAGCTTTTTCAACTTCGGCATTATATCTTTCACTAACTATGTCTCTGAAAAATTGATTTTTAGAGCCTAAATTTTTATTGATAAATTCATTCTTAATATGTGGGCGAATAATTTCAATTATACTATTTAATGCATCAGCTATAGCAGATTTATTATCATAAGAATAGTCTTGAACAGTTTCTTTTAATTTCTTTTCTAAACTGTCCATTCTTCGTTTAAACTGGCGATATTGAAAAACGCTTCTTATGTCTTCCATGTATTTTTTAAACTCAGGTTTAGACTCAATTTCATCTTTCAATTTGTTGGATAACAACGTGAAACGTGCATCGTAAATAGCTTCCTCTCGTGCAATATCTGCAGCAACTTTATAATTGGCTCTGGTATTGGTAATTCCTCTTCCTATAATCTCATCTTTGTTGTTTATGATGACCGCTTTAGAAGTGGTAGAACCTAAGTCAATTCCTAAAAAATAATTTTTCATATCAAATTCTTTTTAATCAAAACTGATTAAACAGTTTCCATTTCCATTTTTTTACGTTGTTCCAGCATTTGGAAATAAGATTCTAATCTATTTTTTATATTTGAATAAGAGAAGTATCGTGGATCAACCAAATCAGATTCTATAAATCCAACTGGTACTTCTAGACTGTCTTCAATTTCTCTCATCATTCCTAATTGTCCAGCAGAAAATGAATTACAACTCTTGATTGAGTTTGTTATATAACCATCGGCATCATAATCTACTATACATTTTTTCAATAACTCAATGCGTTGAGGAATGTTCATGTTGGTATAACAATTCATACAATATTCGGCTAACGCTTCTAAGGGTCTTTCAGGATCATGTCTCCAACCATAATCATATACACCTCCAACTTTGGTATAAGAAGACGCTACAATAACGGCTCCCATATCATAAAATATTTTCCAAAATTCTCGAAAGCTTGTCCAGTTTGGAGGTCCTTCAACAACTAATCTGTATTTTTCTTCTTTCATTTCTCCTTCCGGAGTAATTGGTCCTTGACCCTTTTCAATTCTTATTAGAATTTCTTTATATAATTCTTTGTAATAATCTACCGCTTTTTGAGTGCCTCTAAAACCAATATTAATAGGGCCTATATAGTAAACACCAGCAAAATAAGCGTCAATAGGTGAGGGTTTGTGTTTTGTTGTATCAAAAATTTTGGTAATCCAATCTTCAGCTTCAGCTGATAAAACTAAATGTTGTTTTAATTTTTTTTCATCAAATTTAATTCCGGTAACCTGTTCCATTTGAGGAATAACTTCTTCCTTAAATTGCTTCACCATATATTGGGTCATTTCCGGTGTAATCTCTCCATTTTCCTGATAAGGTGTGTGTACCATTATAACCTTGGCGTCTGGATATTCTCTTTTTAAAGTTTCAAACCATTTTAAAAACGTAAAACATCCTGTATAACTTAATAATAGCACGTCTGGTTTTGGTAGTTTTTGCCCTGTAGGACCAATATTGCCTTTCATCATCATTCCTATATCACATTTTACATAAGTGCAAACATCTTCAGAATGCGCATTTCTTTCAGCTTCTTTAATGTATCCGCCTGATTTTTTACGCATCGCATTTTGAAGTGCATTTATCTCTGGATATACAGGAAGCATATCAAATGTTTGTATTAATTCTGATAAGTTTCCAGGAATAAATGTGTAACACACTTTTTTCCCTAGCTCTTTAGCATTGGCTAAATCGTTAAACAAGCCTTCAACCATCTCCTTTTGGAGAATCATGCTCTTTTCTTTTTGTGCTATTTTTGACATATTGTTCTAAAATTTCAATTCTCAAAATTCAAAACTGTATGAGTTTTTGATTTTTTAAATTTATTTATGTTGTAACTGGTTCGTCCTCCCATAATTTTATTGAATCTGAGAAGGTTCCTACTTGTTCTTTAATTACTTTATATTGATTTATGTTTTCGCTATACTGAAATGCGATGTAACGTATTCCCATTTTGTTAAATGCATTTTGAAATATTGGAGCATCTAATAAACTAGGGTCACAAAAACTTGCAGAAGCAAATATGACTCCATCTGCACCTCTGTTTTTAACTATTTTGGCTAATCGGTTTTCTTTTGGATTATGCACATCATAAATAGACGATGAGTATTGACTTTGATTGATATAAGAAAGTGCAATAGCTTCCAACGGTTTGTTTGTGGTTGCATCTATATCTCCTAAAATCATTCTTGAACCTAGCATATAATCGTCATCAACTACATAACAACCTGCTTCTTCAACTGCTCTAATAAGTCCTAAAGAGGGTTGCTCACAAAATGCTCCAGATACAACGACTTTAATTTTGTCTTGTGGTGTGCCTATATCTTCTTTTATGTGCTCGCAAATCTGTTCTAATATGGCATTGTGCTCTTCTATAGGAATTACTGTTCCTGCGCGAATAACACAATACACATCTTCAATAGACAAACGCCAAGGGTATTCTTGACGAATATTGTATATAAATTCTATCATTTGTCTATTCTTGTTATACAAATTGATAGAATGATTTAATTCTTGAGTGGTTGGTACTTTTCCGTTAATCTCCTTAATGTACTTTAATACATGTTCCATTTCTTGTTGATAGAACACACCTCCAATTTCTGGTAAGAAGTTTTGAGGAAAATCCATGTATTTCACAAACTTTCCAATATTTTGCTGTTTAAAAATCCCTGAGAGATTACGAATAACATCACATATAGAAGGAAATATAAACCCATCTATATGATCCAAGTGCTTATCTAATACAATTTCAATAATACTTCTAGGAATGTGACAAATATAAGATTGGTAATACGCATCTCCTTTAATGATTTGCTTGTGGTCTCCACCACCAAAAATTCCCACAGGCATAGCTCCTGCTGCATGCAGTATCTCTCTTGGAAAGTAAATAGGCATGTAACCTACCAACACTCTACCTTCTTTTTCTTCTTTCCATTCTCTTGCTCTGGTAAAACTTAAATCGAAAGCGTGATGTTTGCATTCCTTTATAAGTTCAATTATATTTTTCATAATTTATATATAAATTCAAAAACCAAATCTATTTTGATTTCATCCTTTACTTGAACTTAATTCTTAAAAAAAAATATAAAATAACTATACCTTGCTGTCAAGCAAAAAACGAAAAAATTACTGGTATGGTTATAATTGTGTCACTAAAAAGCATATAAATATTACACTAAGTTATTACGAATTTTGTTGTTATCCAAAATAAAAGACTATTTTGTATTAATTATAAATAATAAAGGGTTAAAAAATGATCAATCTCTCATGGTAAGTAGAAATTAATGTGCTTACATGGGCAGAAATAAAAACATATGCTACAATTTCAAGTTGAATTCTAAAACGTGTTCAATTTTGTGTATAAATGTATTGAGTTTCGTTTAAGTATAAAAAAACGGTTTAGAAACTATCTAAACCGTTTCAATTTTAGTAGCTGGAGTTTGGAGTTGGATTTATTGTCTGTTGTGTGCAACAGATAATGAGCCGAGAAGAAGCTTGATTAACAAACCTAATTTAATTCTCAAATCCATCTTTTGTAAATTTCAATTTATGCAACAAACTTCAGAATTACATCCACAAAAAAACCAGATGCGAAAGCATCTGGTTTTTTGTGGAGCAAACAGAAAATATGTCGAACCAAATCCTATTTGAATTAGAGAAATTCTCGTTATTTAAAAATGACCTAATAAAAAACCCTCAACTTAAAAAAGGTTGAAGGTTCTACTTAGTAGCGGGAGCTGGACTCGAACCAGCGACCTTCGGGTTATGAGCCCGACGAGCTACCTACTGCTCTATCCCGCGATATAAGATTGCAAATATACAACGCTTTTTAATTATAGCAAGTATAAAATAACAAAAAAGCTGCTTCAAATTTAAAGCAGCTTTTCAATCAAAAAAATATATATTAATAATTTAGTCTGTATCAACCAATGCTGAATTTTTCTTTTCATTTAAGTTAACATATTCAAATTGTACCATACTTGGAATTTTTTCTGCTAAACTTGCAAAATCCCCTTTTAGATCATTATTGTTAAGCATCAAAACTTTTAATTTTGTTAGGTTTGCTAAACTTGTAGGTACATTTCCATATAACATATTATCTGATAGTAAAATCTCTTCTAAGTTTGCTAAACTACCTAAACTAGATGGTACAGCACCAAATAAGCTATTATCAAAAAGGCTTAGCTTTTCTAAATGTGTTAAGTTTTTAATAGTTTTTGGAATTGCTCCTGATAAATTATTACTGCTTAAAGACAATTCTTTTAAACTTTCAAGTGTACCTATCTCTATTGGAATTGTACCAGATAAATTATTACTAAACAGCTCTAACTTCTCTAGTTTTACAAGATTACCAATTGTTGAAGGAATGCTGCCTTCAATACGGTTCATAAATAACTCTAAATTAACAAGTGCATTTAAATTGCCAATACTATTTGGTAATTCTCCATTTAAAGTATTAAAAGCTATGTTTAGTGATTTTAATTGTTTTAAATTTCCAATTGTAGAAGGAACTGTTCCGGATAATTTATTTCTGAATAAATTTAAGGATTGTAAATTAACAAGGTCTCCTAATTCAATAGGTAGCTGTCCCACTAGATTATTGAAACTTAAATCTAATGCTATAACTTTATCATTTTTAACAACAACACCATGCCAAGTACTAATTGGTGCATCTGTATTCCAAGTCACAGTCCAATTGTCACCGTTAGTTGCATTGCAAATAGCTATTAAAGCGTCTTTTTCTTTTGTAGAAACATTCCCGAACGCTAGCACGGAAATAAGACATAACAATAATGTCGTTTTTAAGGTTTTCATAATAGTAGATTTTTAATTGAGGGGCAATAATCTGACACGAATATATAATTAATTAGACAAACTACCAATTTTATTCGATGAACTGCAAAGGAGTAAGAATAAAACTACATTTCTATTTGCTCTATATCTAAATGTATATTCTCCCAACCTTGCATAAGTTCTTGCAAAATCTCTTTCTTTTTTTGGTACTCATCAAAAAAATTAGGGTTAGAAACTGTAACATCATAATTGGTCTCTAATTCAACGTCAATTTCTTTTATTTCTTTTTCTAACTGATTGATTTGGGACTCAACTTTACTTAATTTATTATTAAGAGATTTTAGTTTCTTTTGGTCTTGATATGATTGCTTATTTTGAGTATTATCCGTTTGCTTTTTTATCACTTCTCTTTTTTCAATATCACGCAGGTTTTCAATATTTCTTTGCTCTAAGTAAAAATCGATATCGCCTAAATACTCTTTGATGTGCTGGTCTTTAAATTCATATACTTTATTAGTTAGGCCTTTAAGAAAATCTCTATCATGAGACACGACTATTAAAGTGCCTTCAAACTTTTTTAAGGCTTCTTTAAGTACGTTTTTTGATTTAATATCTAAATGGTTTGTAGGTTCATCCATCACCAAAACATTTAAAGGTTGTAATAATAATTTGGCTAATGCTAAACGATTTCGCTCTCCTCCAGATAGTACTCTTACATATTTATCTACATCATCTCCTCTAAATAAAAAAGCACCTAAAATATCTCTAACCTTGCTCCTGTTACTTTGGTTAGCAGCATCAATCATGGTATCTAAAACCGTTTTATTTCCATCTAAATATTCAACTTGATTTTGGGCAAAATATCCGATTTGAACATTGTGTCCTAGTTTTAAGCCTCCAGAAAAATCAATATCGCCTACAATAATTTTAGCCAAAGTAGATTTTCCTTGTCCATTTTGTCCAACAAAGGCAATCTTACTATCTCTATCTACCATAAGATTTACATTATTGAGTACTTGTAAATCGCCATAATGTTTTTCAATATTTTTAGATTCAATAACTACTTTGCCCGGAGTAATTGAAACTGGAAAAGTTAAACTCATAACACTATTATCATCTTCATCTACTTCAATACGTTCAATTTTATCAAGTTTTTTAATAAGCGATTGTGCCATTGTTGCTTTGGTTGCCTTTGCTCTAAACTTTTCTATTAACTTCTCTGTATGCTCTATTTGCTTTTGCTGATTTTTTTGAGATGCTAACTGTTGTGTTCGCATTTCTTCTCTCAAGACCAAATATTTTGAATACGGCTTAGGGTAATCATAAATGCGTCCTAATGAAATTTCAATGGTTCTATTGGTGACATTGTCTAAAAACATCTTATCATGCGACACAATTACAATAGCTCCTGAGTAATTTTTCAAAAAGGTTTCTAACCAAATAATGGCTTCAATATCAAGGTGATTAGTAGGCTCATCCAATAACAAGACATCGTTATGTTGAAGTAATAACTTGGCCAACTCTATACGCATGCGCCAACCTCCAGAAAAGGTGTCAGTTAACTTATTAAAATCTTCACGGTTAAATCCTAAACCCTGCAATACCTTTTCAGTTTCGCCTTTGTAATTATAGCCTCCTAAGATTTCATATTGATGTTGAATATCATTAAGATCTATCATTAATTGATGATAGCCATCGCTTTCATAGTCGGTGCGTTCTACAAGCTGTGTATTTATCGATTCTATTTTAGCTTCTAGTGCTTTTATTTCAGTAAACGCTTCATACGATTCTTCAAGTATTGTTTTTCCGAAAGCAAAATCGATATCTTGCTTTAAAAATCCAATCTTTAAATCTTTTTCTTCGGCTATTTGTCCTGAAGTTGTTTCGGCTTCACCAGCTAATATTTTAAGCAATGTAGATTTTCCTGCTCCATTTTTTCCAATCAAACCTATACGATCACCACTTCCTAATCTAAAGGTAATGTCTTCAAATAAATAATCGCCTTGAAACGAAATGGAAACCTTATGTATATTAAGCATATATGTTACAAATGTTACTTTACGTAACCTATTAAAAAGTTAGTTTTGCAAGTAAAGAAATATTTCTTTACTTGGATTCCCGCATTCACTTCGACAAGCTCAGTGTGACATGCGAGAATGACAATTTCAATGGAAACCTTGATAAAATATCGAGGAATTCTTTTTTTTGATTAAAACGCTAAAATAATACAATTACACATGCTAAAAAAAGGAAATAAACTATATAGTATAGCAACAGGAACCTGTCCAAAATGCCATCAAGAGAGTATGTATCTTAACAAAAACGCCTATATACTTTCCGATACGTTAAAAATGCACGAACGTTGTTCTAACTGTAACACAAAATATAACATTGAACCTTCATTTTTTTACGGCTCAATGTATGTTAGCTACCCTGTGGGTATTGCATTTGCTGTGGCTGCTTTTGTAATCTCCTATTATTTTTTAGGTTTAAGCAGAACAACTTCTTTTATAACTATTATAATTACCATGATTGTTTTTTTGCCTATTATTCTAAGGCTTTCTCGTAATATTTGGATTAATATTTTTATGAATTACGATAAATCTTTAGGTAAAAAATAAATACTTTCATTAAACTACTTAAATC
>JAADHG010000048.1 GCA_013151975.1 Chlorobiota bacterium
TAATGCGATCATAATTTACATTGCCTTGTTCGTCTATAAGTTGTGTAGTATCTAAAATATCATCGACACCAAAACGAATAATTGAAATTCCGATAGCACTTCTGTCATCCAAAGGTTTAGCAAATGCGATATAGTTATAATTGGCAATATTAGCAAAGTAGCTAGAGTGCATTAAGGCCATTTGATTATCCTCAAGATTTACTAAACCAGCAGGGTTCCAGTATCCCGAATTTACATCTCCAGTATTAGCAACTACAGTATTACTCATGCCAAGTGCAGCAGCATCAACGCCAATATTCATAAATTCATTAGAATACTTCCGTGTGGTTTGTGCAAAAATTAGTGATGCACTTAATAGGAGGATAATAGCAAAATACGTTTTCAAAGGCAAATTCTTTTGTACAAAGATGCACATAATTTTTCAACCATTTAAACTCTAATTTGCGATAGATATTGCCTTTTACTTATGCTAGACAGAAATAGTTTGTTATTTTTACTTTACCAAAAATATTGAACATGAAACGACACATTCCAAATTTTGTTACACTATTAAATGTTTTCTGCGGAAGTGTTGCAGTAATTTTTGCTGTAAATGGAAACATGAAGCTTACAGCCTTATTTGTTTTTCTAGGTGTTTTTTTCGATTTCTTTGATGGCTTATTAGCCAGAAAACTTAAGGTACAAAGCAACTTAGGCTTACAGCTAGATTCTCTAGCAGATATGATAACCAGCGGATTAGTACCAGGACTTGTAATGTTTCATTTATTTAATTTGGCTGGACCAGATTGGATGGAGTTTGGTGTAAATCAATCTATAACAGTTTTGTCTATGTCGTCAAATAGTTTCTTGCCTTTCTTCGGATTGCTTATCACACTTGCTTCGGCGTATCGTTTAGCAAACTTTAATATTGATGAGAATCAGACAGATGCTTTTATTGGTTTACCAACACCTGCAAATGCACTTTTAATTTTATCGCTACCATTAATTATGGAATATCAAAGCAGCGATATTATGAATGCTATTATTCTTAATAAATGGTTTCTTATTGCAGTAACTTTAATAAGTTGTTACCTCTTAAATGCAAATATTAAACTGTTGGCTTTAAAATTTAAAAATTGGAGTTTTAAAGATAATGCAGCACGATATATGCTTATTATTTTGGCCGCTATATTAATAATTTTACTCCATTTTGCTGCAATTCCGTTGATTATTTTAGTTTACATTATCATCTCTCTTTTAAATAAATAATAAAAACCATGGTAGAAAATATTTTTTATAGAATTGTTATTGTTTTATATAGGCAAAAATTAAAATAAGAAAATGGCTTCAGGTTTTTTTGCATTACTAGATGATATAGCTGTATTAATGGACGATGTAGCTGCAATGAGTAAAATTGCTGCAAAAAAAACAGCAGGTATTTTGGGAGATGATTTAGCGGTTAATGCTGAAAAAGCATCAGGGTTTGTTTCTTCACGAGAAATCCCTGTTTTATGGGCTATATCAAAGGGTTCATTTTTTAATAAATTAATTATTCTCCCAATTGCATTCCTTTTAAGTGCTTTTTTACCTTGGGCTATCATCTCCATTTTACTGTTAGGAGGTATTTATTTAGCTTATGAAGGTGCTGAAAAAATTTACGAATATGTAGTGCCTCATAAACGGTTAAATAATACTGCCAAACATGAAACAATGGATGCAGAGACGGTTTCGAATTATGAAAAAAAGAAGATAAAATCGGCTATAATAACAGATTTTATTCTATCTGTCGAAATTATAATTATTGCACTTAGCACTGTAGTAGAAAAACAACTTTCTATCCAAATTATGGTCGTTTCTATTGTTGCAATTATAGCGACTGTAGGTGTTTATGGTATAGTAGCACTCATTGTAAGAATGGATGACTTTGGATATAAATTAATGACGCTAAATAATAAAAAAAATAATATAGCAAAAAGGATAGGTATTTTTTTTGTGAATGCTTTACCTATTGTAATTAAAAGTTTAGCTGTTATAGGAACTATTGCAATGATTTTGGTGGCTGGAGGTATATACATTCACAACATTCATTTTTTAAATGATTTTTTTCAACCTGTACCTCTTATTTTGGGTGAATTTATAGTAGGTTTAATTGTTGGGCTAATTGCTTTGTTTGGTGTTAAAATTTATAAGAGAGTTTTGAAAACTAAGAAGTAAAATTTGTGATAAAGAGAGTGGAGAAGTGGTTAAAAATTCTTTAATCAAAACTTCATTTTTTTTAAGAAGTTCAAAGACAACCTCATTGTTTTCCTACCTTCACTTAGACAAGTTCAGTGTGATACGCAGGAATGACAGAAAAATTAAATAACGCTTAGCTTTTAAAACTCTAGCTTCTTTTTACGCAGTTCAAAGTTTTGTCCAAGGTACACTTTACGTACCATCTCGTCTGCTGCGAGTTCTTCAGGTTTTCCAGCTTTAAGAATACTACCTTCAAACATTAAATAGGTTCTATCAGTAATAGCAAGGGTTTCTTGTACATTGTGGTCGGTAATTAAAATACCAATGTTCTTCTTGGTCAGTTTTGCTACAATGCGTTGAATGTCTTCAACAGCAACAGGATCTACACCTGCAAAGGGTTCATCTAATAAAATAAAACTTGGGTCGGTTGCCAAAGCACGCGCAATTTCGGTACGTCGTCTTTCCCCACCAGACAACAAATCTCCTCTGCTTTTACGTATGTGTTCTAGTCCAAATTCATCAATCAAAGATTCCATTTTATCAAGCTGCTCTTTTTTGCTCAATTTGGTCATTTGTAACACACTTAAAATATTGTCTTCTATACTCAATTTTCTAAAAACAGAAGCTTCTTGCGCAAGGTATCCAATACCATTTTGGGCGCGTTTGTACATGGGGTATTTAGTAATTTCAGTATTATCTAGAAAAATTTTACCACCATTAGGTTTAATTAAACCAACAATCATATAAAAAGAAGTTGTTTTTCCTGCACCATTAGGTCCAAGCAATCCAACAATTTCACCTTGGTTTACTTTAAGCGAAACATCTTTTACTACTTTTCGTCCACTATAGGACTTCATTAAATTATCGGCTCTTAAAATCATATACTATCTAATGAACGCTAAAAATAGTAAAAACATACAGACTACTACTTTTAGGGTGCTTTTTTATAAATTATTTAACCTTGTTGTTCTAACGCATCCCAATATTCGTAAGCACGTCGCAAATGCGGAATTACAATTGTACCACCAACCAAAGTTGCAATACTTAACGATTCTACAATTTCCTCTTTAGTTAAACCTGCTTTGTAACTATTTTCAAGATGATATTTAATGCAATCATCACAGCGTAATACGGTAGAGGCTACCAAGCCTAAGAGTTCCTTGGTTTTTACATCTAAAGCTCCAGCTTGGTATGCATTAGTATCTAGATTGAATATGCGTTTTATTATCTTGTTATTATCGGCAAGAATTTTGTCATTCATCCGCTCACGATAGTCGTTAAATTCTTTAACTATACTCATTATATTTAGGTTTTCTGGAAATTAAACAAAGTTGTTTTTGTCTTTGTCAAGACAAAATTTTCAGGCATAGCCTTTGCTGCGGCTAAAAATTTTAACGCAGAGAAAGGGAAAAAGAATGCGTGTAAAAACTGAAAAACTACGTGTAATGAGTATGTATTAGGCATGTTGTTTTTCTTTACGTTTTTGATTTCTAATTACAACTTTAGAAATATAAATGCTTACTTGATACAGTATTAAAATAGGGATGGCTACAATAATTTGACTTGCAATATCTGGAGGTGTAATAATTGCAGATAGTATAAGTACTATTATAAGTGCATATTTTCGATATTTTTTTAAAAACTCAGGCGTTACCAAACCAATTTTGGTGAGGAAATAGATAATGATAGGTAGCTCAAAAACTAATCCAGAAGCTAAAGCTGTAGCTCTTACCAGTCCAATATATGAGCCAATATCAATTTGATTATCAACAACATCAGAAATATTATAATTAGCTAAAAAGTTGATAGATAAAGGACATACTATATAATATCCAAACAAAACGCCAAGAAAAAATAGTAAAGACGAAATAATAATAAACCCTCGTGAACTTTTGCGCTCATCTGTATGTAAACCAGGACTAATAAATGTCCAAAATTGATAAATAACATATGGAAAGGAAATGACAAAACCTGCTGTAATTGAGGTCCATATATCTGCTGAAAACTGTCCAGCCATAGTTCTACTTTGAATAATCATTGGTAATGAATCGGCACAAAAAGTAGTATCTACATTAATAAAAGTAGCAGCCTTACATAATAATTTGTAGGTTGGGAAACTCATATCAATGGGCGCAAAAATAATAATCTTAAATATGGATCTACTAAATATAAAGGCTACAGTACCAACTAATACAATAGCCAAAGTAGCTCGAATTAAATGCCATCTTAAATCTTCAAGATGATCGAGAAAAGACATTTCATTAATATTTTTTTTTGCCATTATATTATACCTTCTTTTATAAGATCATGTAAATGTACGACACCGGCGTAAAGCCCATTTTCTTCAACCAATAGTTGAGAAATCTCGTTTGTTTCCATAAGTTCCATGGCATCTACAGCCATAGCATTATTGTCAATCCGTTTTGGATTTGTTCCCATAATATCTTTAGCAGTGAGGTTTGAAAAATCGTCTGCTTTACTAAGCATGCGCCTTAAATCGCCATCAGTAATAATACCAATGATTTCCCCATTTTCAATCACAGCAGTAACCCCTAGCATTTTTTCTGAGATTTCAATTATAATATCTTTAATATTGGTGTCAATAGAAACAGCTGGTTTTTGATTTTGCGACGATAGGTCACTAACACGCAAATATAATTTTTTACCTAAAGCACCTCCAGGATGGTATTTTGCAAAGTCGTTACTAGAAAAACCACGTAAATCTAGCAAACATACAGATAAAGCATCACCAATTACCAATTGAGCAGTAGTACTGGTTGTTGGAGCCAAATTATTAGGACATGCTTCTTTTTCAACATAAGTGTTTAGTACAAAATCAGCATTTTGACCTAAAAATGAATCTTTATTTCCAGTAATGGCAATCATTTTATTAGGCCCATTTTTTATAAATGGTACAAGTACTTTTATTTCAGGCGTGTTTCCACTTTTCGAAATACAAATTACTACGTCATCTTTAAGTATTAATCCAAGGTCACCATGTATGGCATCTGCAGCATGCATAAATACCGATGGCGTTCCTGTAGAATTTAAAGTGGCGACAATTTTGTTTGCGATAATAGCACTTTTCCCAATTCCGGTTATAATTACACGTCCTTTTGAATTATAGATAAGTTGCACCGAATTTGAAAAATCTTCATCTAACAAATTTGAAAGGTTTGCTATAGCATTACTCTCAATATTTATAGTGTCTTTGGCAATCTTTAAAATAGAATCTGAAGTGTTCAAAATTAATAGTTTTTGTGTGATGTATTTTAAAGATTTTACTATCTTTAAATATCGTTTTAAATAGTGTAATATTTGTTTTACTTAAAACATACTACAAAAAAACGAAAAAAATATATGAGAGTTCTTAAAATATGATATAATTTAAATATTTAGAGACACTTTTGTTTAATTTAACTTATAAAGAAATATACAAATTGAGGGATTAATGAGTATTAATGAAAACGAATTGCACCAAGCCTTAAAAAAATATTTTGGGTTTAATGCCTTTAAAGGACTTCAAGAAGACGTTATAAAAAGTATTGTATCAGGCCATAACACCTTTGTTATTATGCCAACAGGTGGCGGAAAATCACTTTGCTATCAATTACCAGCTTTAATGAAGGAAGGAACAGCAATAGTGGTATCACCTTTAATTGCTTTAATGAAAAATCAAGTAGATGCCATTCGGGGTGTTTCAAAAGAGGAAGGTATTGCACATGTATTAAATTCGTCTTTAAACAAAACTGAAGTAAAACGTGTAAAGGCTGATATTAGTGAAGGAATTACTAAATTGTTGTATGTAGCTCCTGAATCGCTTACTAAAGAAGAGAATGTAGAGTTCTTAAAATCTCAAAAAATCTCTTTTATGGCCATTGATGAAGCACATTGTATTAGCGAATGGGGACACGACTTTAGACCGGAATATAGAAACTTAAGACACATAATCAAGCGCATAGGAGATAATATCCCAATGATAGGTTTAACAGCTACAGCAACACCAAAAGTTCAAGAAGATATTTTAAAAAATTTAGGAATTACAGATGCCAATACATTCAAAGCTTCTTTTAATAGACCAAATTTATATTACGAAGTACGCCCAAAAACAAAAAATGTAGATGCAGATATCATTCGGTTTGTAAAACAAAATCAAGGAAAATCTGGAATTATTTATTGTTTAAGTAGAAAACGTGTTGAGGAATTGGCGCAAGTACTTCAGGTAAATGGTGTGAAAGCTGTTCCATATCATGCTGGATTAGATGCTAAAACAAGAGCGAGGCATCAAGATATGTTTTTAATGGAAGACACAGATATTGTGGTTGCAACTATTGCTTTTGGAATGGGAATTGACAAACCCGACGTGCGTTTTGTTATTCATCATGATATCCCTAAGAGTATTGAAAGTTATTACCAAGAAACTGGTCGTGCAGGACGTGATGGAGGAGAAGGACATTGTTTAGCATATTATGCATATAAGGATATTGAAAAGTTAGAGAAGTTTATGTCTGGTAAACCGGTTGCTGAACAAGAAATTGGTCATGCATTATTGCAAGAAGTGGTTGCTTTTGCTGAAACATCAATATCTAGACGAAAATTTATTTTGCATTATTTTGGTGAGGAATTCGACAACGAAACTGGCGAAGGTGGCGAAATGGATGATAATATGCGCAATCCTAAAAAGCAAAATGAAGCCAAAGATGAAGTCAGTATTTTAATAGATGTGGTTTCCAAAACCAAAGAAAAGTACAAAAGCAAAGATTTAGTAAATGTGATTATTGGAAAAGAAAATGCGCTCATTAAATCTCATAAAACCGATGCTCAACCATTTTTTGGTGTTGGTAATAATAAAACGGATAAGTTTTGGATGGCGTTAATACGTCAAGTTCTAGTGGCTAGATTGTTGCGTAAGGATATTGAAACCTATGGTGTGTTAAAAGTAACTGACGCAGGAAAAGTGTTTTTGAGTACACCTGAATCATTTATGATGACTGAAGATCATACTTTTGATGAAGTAAATGATGATAGTATAATCACAGATGCAAAAGGTGGAGGAGGCGTAGCTGATGAGAATTTAATGAAAATGCTCAAAGATTTACGTAAACGTAATGCTAAAAAACTAGGTGTACCTCCATTTGTAATTTTTCAAGACCCTTCGTTAGAAGATATGTCGCTTAAATATCCTATCACTTTAGAAGAGTTATCTAATGTACATGGTGTAGGCGAAGGAAAAGCAAAAAAATACGGCAGAGATTTTGTTGAACTTATAGCCGATTATGTTGAAGAGAACGATATTACAAGAGTAGAAGATATGGTCGTGAAATCTACAGGATCTAATTCGGCTTTAAAACTGTATATTATTCAAAATATTGACCGAAAATTACCTTTGGACGATATCGCTTCTGCAAAAGGGATGGAAATGCCAGATTTTGTAAAAGAAATGGAAGCCATTGTTTTTTCAGGTACAAAACTGAATATTAATTACTGGATTGATGATATTCTTGATGAAGACCAGCAAGAAGAAATCCATGAGTATTTTATGGAATCGGAAACCGATAAAATAGATGACGCTATCGAAGAGTTTGATGGGGATTATGATGACGACGAATTACGCCTCTATCGCATAAAATTTGTTAGTGAAGTTGCGAATTAAATTTAAAACTCCAAATCCAAAACACAAAATCCAATTTAAAATTCGTAAATCATAAATTGTAATTCGTAAATCATTCCTATCTTTGCACTTTCTTAAAAAACAGAACAATGCAAGACGGTTTATACGCAAAATTTAATACAACTAAAGGCGAAATATTAGTCGCTTTAGAATACAAAAAAACACCAGGAACAGTAGGTAACTTCGTGGCATTAGCAGAAGGGAATTTAGAAAATTCTGTAAAGCCACAAGGAACACCCTATTATGATGGGTTAAAATTCCACAGAGTAATTCCAGATTTTATGATTCAAGGGGGTTGTCCTCAAGGCACAGGAACAGGAAATCCAGGATATAAATTTGAAGACGAATTTCATCCCGATTTAAAACATGATACTCCAGGAATTTTATCTATGGCTAACTCAGGACCAGGCACTAATGGAAGTCAATTTTTTATTACGCATATCCCTACAGCATGGCTTGATGGTAAGCATACTGTTTTTGGAAAAGTAGTTAAGGGACAAGATATTGTTGATGCTATTACTCAAGAAGACAATATTGAAAGTATAGAAATTGTGAGAGTTGGAGCAGAAGCTGAAGCTTTTAATGCGGTTGAAGCCTTTAGAACTTTTGAAGGCTCTAGAGAAAAACGTTTAGTAGAATCCAAGAAAGCTGTTGAAGCAGAAATGGAAAAATTGGCTGAAGGTTTTTCTAAAACCGATAGCGGATTACGTTATCAAATTCTTCAAGAAGGAAAGGGTTCAAAAGCTGAAAAAGGAAAAACAGTATCTGTACATTACAAAGGACAATTGGCAGATGGTACTGTATTTGACTCATCTTACAAACGCAATCAACCTATTGATTTTCCATTAGGTGTTGGACAAGTTATCTCAGGATGGGATGAAGGCATCCAATTGTTAAAAGTTGGCGACAAAGCACGATTTGTTATTCCAAGCGACTTGGCTTATGGTAGTGCAGGAGCAGGTGGTGTAATTCCACCAGATGCTACTTTAATATTTGATGTAGAATTGATGGATGTGAAATAGTAATTTGTTATTCCGAACTTGTTTCGGAATCTCACTATTTAAATAAACATCAAAATAAGTTTAAAATAAAAAGCGCTTCGTAATGAAGCGCTTTTTTTATTTTTGTAACATGACTACACAAGAACTGGAACACCTAAAGTATCCCATTGGGCAATTTGAATGCCCTAATAATATTACCAAAGAACATATTGAAAGCTGGATTTCTATTTTAGAACATTTTCCACAGCGTTTAGAAAATTTGGTAAATGAGTTAACTGACGCACAGCTAGATACACCTTACAGGCCTGAAGGTTGGACCATACGACAAGTAATACATCACTTGGCAGATAGTCACCAACATAGTTATATTCGTTTTAAATGGACCTTAACCGAAGACCAACCTGTAATTAAGGCTTATGAAGAAAAAGACTGGGCAGTATTACCTGATGCAAAAACAGCACCTATAAAAATGTCTTTACATCTTTTAAAAGGTGTGCATTCTAGGTTAGTGTATGTTCTTAAACACTTGAATGAAGACCAATTAAACAAGAGTTTTATCCACCCAGAAACGAATACCAAAGTTGTTTTAAATTACAATATTGGTATG
>JAADHG010000011.1 GCA_013151975.1 Chlorobiota bacterium
TCGCACTTCACTAAAAGTCATACCACGCCCTTTGAAGGTAGAATGATATTCGCCTCCAAAAATATGATCAGACAAACGGCGTGTCTTAATCTCTATTTTACGTACTTTCTTTAGTAATTCCTTGGTATCCATTGTTCAATTTACGATTGTAGATTTTTGATTTACGATTTCTGAAATTATAGAAATCTAAAATCGTCATTCGTCATTCTAAAATCAGAAATCCTATGGCACTTCTATTTCGTTTACAATTTTATTGATGATGTCTTCGGAGGTCACATTCTCTGCTTCGGCTTCGTAAGTAATTCCTATTCTATGGCGTAATACATCATAAATTATGGCACGAACATCTTCTGGTATTACATAACCACGGCGTTTAATAAAAGCATAGCATTTGGCCGATAATGCTAAATTAATACTTCCACGTGGTGAGGCTCCAAAAGATATTAAAGGTTTTAAATCGGCAAGTTTATATTTTTCTGGATATCGTGTTGCAAAAATAATATCTAGAATATATTTCTCAATTTTTTCATCCATATACACTTCACGAACTACTTTCTGTGCATTAAGGATTTGCTTTATTGACACTACTTTATTAACCTTTTCAAAACCGCCTTTTAAATTAGCTCTTATAATTAATTGTTCCTCGTCTAACTTAGGGTAATCAATCACAGTTTTTAACATAAAACGATCTACTTGCGCTTCTGGCAAAGGATATGTTCCTTCTTGTTCAATGGGGTTTTGTGTTGCCATTACTAAAAAAGGCTTATCTAATATAAATGTCTCGTCACCAATAGTTACCTGCTTTTCTTGCATGGCTTCTAATAATGCCGATTGTACTTTTGCTGGTGCTCTATTAATTTCGTCAGCAAGTACAAAATTTGCAAAAATAGGTCCTTTTTTAATAGAAAAATCATTCAGTTTCATGTTGTAAATTAATGTCCCAGTAACATCTGCTGGTAACAAATCTGGTGTAAACTGCACTCTGCTAAAACTACCATCTACGGCTTGCGCTAAAGTATTTATGGCAAGTGTTTTGGCAAGTCCTGGAACACCTTCAAGTAGAATATGTCCTTGTCCGAGTAGCCCGATGAGTAACCGTTCTATCATGTGTTTTTGGCCAACAATTACCTTATTCATTTCAAGAGTTAGCAAATCAATAAATGCACTTTCTTTTTCTATTTTTTCATTAATCTTTTTAATGTCAATTGTACTTGAATCTTCTATCATTTTCTGTTTTTTTTAAAGCGTGAATATACCTCACTTTTTTTAACACTGCAAATTGTTAAAATATTTCATATCCTGCTGTTAATAATTGGTTAAAAATTCAGTATATAAAAGGCTTCTTTACGTTTTTGTTTTCTAATTTTAAACTTCAATTTAAATTACATGAAGAAACATGATTTTTCAAGAGTAATTGCAGGCACAATGACTTGGGGGAATTGGGGAAAACAATTTTCTAAAAAAGAGATGATTAACTTAATGTGCTTTTGTGTTAAAAGTGGAATTACAACATTTGACCATGCCGATATTTATGGTGGTTACACTACCGAAGCTGAGTTTGGTAATGCTTTTTTAGAAAGTGGTATTAAAAGAAGTGATATTCAATTAATTTCTAAATGTGGTATTCAATATTTATCAGAAAACAGATCTAATAAAGTAAAACATTATAATTATAGTAAGGACTACATTATTTGGTCTGTAGAAGAATCGCTGAAAAATTTAAAAACAGATTATCTTGACTTACTGTTGTTGCATAGACCAAGCCCTTTGATGAGTCCTGAAATTATTTCTGAAGCTATTTTAACCTTAAAACAACAAGGTAAAATAAAAGACTTTGGTGTATCAAATTTTACCTCTTCACAAATGGAGCTTATCTCAACAAAGACCGAAATATCAGTAAATCAGATAGAGTTTTCATTAACACAATATATAGCGATGCATGATGGAACACTTGACCAAATGATGATAAATAATATAACACCTATGGCATGGTCACCTTTAGGTCTTGTTTTTAAAGAAGATACAGAACAAACAAGAAGAATTCAAAGGCTACTTGATGAATTAATGGATAAATATAATGCTACAAAAGATCAGTTATTGCTGTCTTGGGTATTAAAACATCCTTCAAATATTCATCCTGTAATTGGAACAACAAACAAAAAACGTATAACTAATGCAGTGGCTTCAATTAACATCAATTTAGAATTAGAAGACTGGTTTTTAATGTTAACTGCTTGCCAAGGACATAAAGTGCCTTAAATAAGATTTTTGTTTTTATAAAAACAGTTATGATTAACAAACGCCTTTTAATAAAACATCTTTTAGCGCATAATGATGAAAATAGCTTTTACGATAAAAAGCGCAAAATTGATATTAGCATAAAAGAAGGGAAAGCGAAATTTTTAAAACATATTTGTGCGCTTTCCAACAGCAATCCAAACAACAATTCATACATTGTTATTGGTGTAGAAGATGAAGATAACAAAATTGTTGGTGTAGACTTTTTTGATGATAGTAAAATACAAAACCTTATCAATGCGTATTTGGCTAACCCACCAATAGTGCAGTATGAAAATATTCCTTTCCCTCATTTATCTGGTGATAAAGTTGTTGGCTTGGTAACCATAAGACCCATTGATAAAATAACGTCCTTACGTAGAAATATTTGGAAATATTATGGAGGTTCTGTGTTTTTTAGAGACGGAAGTATGAGCATGCCCAAAGTGTTTGATATTGAAATAAAAGATATCAACTCTAAAATTGTTTCGGCAATAGAAAATCATGCCCAAAACAATATTGAACACACCCTTGATGGTGTATTTCATTTTTTGAACAACCGGAAAGACTACAACCCACAATATAAAGTGTTTAAAGAGTATTTTGTAGTGTGTTGGGCTGGTAAAAAAAAGGAAACAAAAGATAACATTTTCTTTTCTCGAGTAGATATAGAACTCATTAATGAGCAAGTGCGTTTATTCTTCTCTACGCTAGATGAAGTGTCTATTGCGATTGATGAGCATTCGTTTAAAATTATTGAATACGTTAATCTTGGACTTCAAAACTCTAACAAATACTATCCATTAGAAGAAACCAATATAAAGTTTGAAGACAATGTAAATTATACTATTGAAACTAACCTTTTATTTGAGCCTCCTCAGTATGACAAAAAAGTATTACATCATATTTTTAATGCGAATAATGCACTTTTAGAAAAATTAAAAAAAGGTATCACACTTAATAAAAACGAAGAACAAGATCTGAAAAATCTTCCGGTAACATATTTAATTTGCTACCTTAATTTATTTCACGATGCTATAGATAGACTTCATGAAGCAAAACCTTATTTAAAATCTCATAGTATAGAGGTCTATCAATTATATAAGGAAGCCATTCGTATATTAAGAAAAGTGAAGTATAGTTAACTATAAAAAATTCAATGGTTTAAAAGAATTATTAAGCACCACTTTATCATCAACATTAAGCCATTTTTTTAAAATTGTAGCATAAATAGATCTAAAGTCTATTTCAAACTTAATATCACCATTATTATCTAAATCTTCAAGACTTGATAAATTGTTATATAGCCCTTTTTTCTTTAAATTTTCTCCAATAATAAACACATTATTTGCGGCTCCATGATCTGTTCCATTGGCTGCATTTTGTTTTACACGACGCCCAAATTCTGAAAACGTTAAAATCAAGGTGTCTTTAAACGTATTGTTTTGTTGTAAATCCTTAACAAATATTGCAATACTTTCAGCATAATTTTTTAATAATTGGCTTTGAGTATTTAATTGGTTAGCGTGTGTATCAAATCCACTTAGGGATGTATAATACACTGTTGTTTCTAATCCCGAATTAATAAACTCAGCCGTTGTTTTTAATTGCTTTGCAAAAGACGTGTTAGGGTATTCCTCCTTAGAAATAAATGTATTACTAGTTTCATAAATGTATCTAGCTGAAGATTTTGCCGCAATCATTGTTTTGTATAAATAGCCTAAATTATGTTTATTGAGGTGGTTGTCGTTATAATGATTTATCACTTTTTTAAAATAAGGGTCTTGTGAGGTTTTAAACAACCTTTTTGCGTCATTTGTAGCAATGCCATTTAGTATATTCCCTTTCATTGCTAGTGATAAACTTTCATCTAATTCTATAGCCTTATATGCGTTTCTTCCATAATTATCTAAATAACGACCAATCCAACCACTTTGTAAATATTGACTAGAGTCACTTGCAGTTTGCCAAATATCGGTTGAGCGAAAATGAGAACGATCTGGCTTTGGATATCCAACATTGTTAATAATTGTTAGATATCCTCTATCATAAAGACGCTTTAAAGGCTCTAAGCTTAAATGAAGCCCTAAATCATCATTTAATTTTAAAAGATTGTTTTTATGGATAGCAATAGAAGGGCGATTTTTATAATACAAATCATTTCTAAATGGAATTACAGTATTTAATCCATCATTTCCTCCCGAAAGTTGTACAATTACTAAACGCTTAAATCCTAAGTTTGAAACAAATTCTTCTCCAAAAGCTTTCACAAAACTCGGAACGAGAAACACACTACTTGCTAATGCTGAATTTTTTATAAATTTTCTTCTGTTCATAATTAACACATTTGATATTCAGGTAATGACATTAATTGAATGCAGTAATCTTGTTTAGATGTCTTGCTTAACTCGTTTAATAAAGAAACGGTTCCATTATTTATGGGACTAACTAATACATAGTCTTTTAGGTTTTCAATAGGAATATTTTGAAACTCCTTTTTAAAATATTCCCATTTAGATATTACTTCAAAAGGGGGTTTATTTCCTTTTCTTCTCTTTATAAAATTGCTTAATGCTTCATTTTTGAAATAAATATATCCTTCATTTAATAGGACTGAGGGGAGCTTTAAACGAAGTAACATTGTGTTGCTATCAATCCATTGTTTGCCTCCTTTCCAACCTGCAACATTTGGTGGTTTTAATAATATTTGCCCTAATAATTTTTGTAAAACGAGTAAGTCTTTAGGGCTTTTAAATTCCATTGAAACGATATTGTTCATTCCTACCAGAAAATCTATTGGAGATTTAATTTTAGAACCTATGTTTATATCATTGTAAAACCAATCTGAAGTAAAAACAAAACGCATCAATGTTTCAATATTGTAATTTGGATAAAACACAGCAACCATCTTATCAATATGAGTTGTATTTAATTTATCATTTACAAAATAGCTATAAATTTTTTCACAAATAAATTGTGCGCATTGCTTCTGTTCTAAAATAATATCTATAATATCATTCCCTTCAAATAGTCCAGTTTTACCAAAAAATGTTTTTATTCCATAATCATGTTCTAGCTTTTTTAAATGAAACTCACCAGCAAAATTATGATTGTAACCCGTAAATGCTCTCGCACTTTCTCTAATATCATTTTCTGTATAATTTCCTTTTCCAAGTGTAAATAGCTCCATGAGCTCTCTCGCAAAATTCTCGTTAGGTCTTTCTTTTCTATTTTGTTTGTTGTTCAAATACTTTATCATTGCGGCTTCTTTAGAAATTGCTTTTACAAAAGCTTTAAAGCCTCCTAAAGCATGATAGCGAAGTGTATTATTATACTGCTGTATATGAAATATATTTTTGTCTTCACAAACAAAATGATTTGCCCAAAACAAGGTCATTCGTTCCCTAAGCAATTCTTTTGGATTTGCCAATCGTTCTATCCAAGCCACATTTAATTCTCTTATCTTTTCAATACTTTTATCAATGGCCTTTTTTCGTATTGTGGCATTATTTAAAATCTTTTTTGGTGAAATTTTCTCAAGTTCAGAAGTGTTCACTTTTAAGGGTGTTACTGTTTCTGAAGCAGAAAACAAAGTGTCAACAATTTGAATTCTACTTTTGCTCGCTATTTTTTGTAGCTGTTTTGGAGAAATCCCAAAGCCTGCCCGCCAATATAAATGCTGTATTTGTTTTGGTGTCATCTTCCTTTTGACTTGATTAATTCAAGTTCGTTTAATCTATAAACTAAAAAACCACGCCAATATTGGCGTGGTTTATATAAAATCATAAAAACGTATATCTACAAATCAAACTTAATACCTTGTGCCAAAGGCAACTCATCAGAATAATTAACTGTATTTGTCTGTCTTCTCATGTACACTTTCCAAGCATCAGATCCAGATTCACGTCCACCACCTGTTTCTTTTTCACCTCCAAAAGCACCGCCAATTTCAGCACCAGAAGTTCCTATGTTTACGTTAGCAATACCACAATCAGAGCCAGCATATGATAAGAATTTTTCAGCTTCCTTCAACTCGTTTGTCATAATTGCTGAAGATAATCCTTGAGCAACTCCGTTTTGAAGTTCAATAGCATTTTCTACTTCTCCAGAATATTTCATTAAATATAAAATTGGAGCAAAAGTTTCGTGTTGTACAATTTTAAAATGATTTTCAGCTTCAATAATAGCTGGTTTTACATAGCATCCGCTTTCATAACCTTCACCTTCTAAAACTCCACCCTCTACTAATACATTACCGCCTTCAGCTTTCGCTTTTTCAATAGCAGCTAAATATGTATTTACAGCATCATGGTCAATTAATGGTCCTATATGGTTCTTTTCGTCCAATGGATTTCCAATAGTTAATTGACCATAGGCATCAACAATTGCATCTCTTACTTTATTGTAAACAGATTCGTGGATAATTAATCTTCTAGTAGAAGTACAACGCTGTCCAGCAGTCCCAACCGCACCAAATACAGCTCCAGGAACTACTACTTTTAAATCAGCAGTAGGAGTAATAATAATAGCATTGTTACCTCCTAATTCTAATAAAGATTTTCCGAAACGTTCAGCAACAGTTGATCCAACAATTCTTCCCATACGAGTAGAACCTGTTGCAGATACTAAAGCAATACGAGCATCAGTAGTCATGTATTCTCCAACTTTGTAATCACCATTAATGATACAAGAAATGCCTTCTGGCAAGTTGTTTTCTTTTAAGATTCCTGCAATAATATTTTGACAAGCAATAGAGCATAATGGTGCTTTTTCCGAACCTTTCCACACACATACATCTCCACAAATCCAAGCTAAAGCTGTGTTCCAAGCCCAAACTGCTACTGGAAAGTTAAATGCTGAGATAATTCCAACAACACCAATTGGGTGCCATTGTTCTCTCATTACGTGTCCTGGTCTTTCTGAAGGAATTGTTTGCCCGTTTAACTGACGAGATAAACCAACTGCAAAATCACAGATGTCAATCATCTCCTGAACTTCTCCGTAACCTTCTTGTAGAGATTTACCCATTTCGTAAGAAACTAATTTCCCTAAAGGTTCTTTTAATTCTCTTAATTTATTACCAAACTGACGTACAATCTCTCCTCTTTGTGGAGCGGGCATATTTCTAAAAGACTTAAAGGCTTTAGTTGCTGCTTCCATTACAGTTTCGTAATCTTCTTTTGTAGTTATTTTTACCTTACCTATTAATTGTCCATCTACAGGTGAAAATGATTCTAATATTTCTCCTTTAGAAAAATTATTAGTCCCTGTAGATGTCCCATCATTTATAGCCTTAACGCCTAGTTGATCAAGAGCTTCTTGTATTCCGAAATCAGTAGCAACTGCTTCCATAATTTATTTTTATTTACGTTATTATAATAATTTATCGCGAAGATACTAATTTATTACATCTTGTTATTCAGAAATAAATCATAAAATAGTACCTTTAAAAACGCAAAACACTAATTACATTCTTATGAAAAAATTCATCTTTATCTTAGCCTTAACTACTGTACTTTACACTTGTAAAAATGACGTAAAAACAGAAGCCGTTACAACACCTGAAAAACCAGAGTTCACCATTGTTATTCATGGTGGCGCAGGAACTATATTAAAAAAGAATATGTCCCCTGAAAAAGAAGCCGCCTATAAAGCGACGCTAGAAGAAGCTATTCGTGTTGGTTATGAGATTTTAAAAAAAGGCGGGACGAGTCTTGATGCTGTTCAAAAAACAATTAATGTGATGGAAGATTCTCCATTATTCAATGCGGGGAAAGGTGCTGTATTTACTAATGCAGGAACAAATGAACACGATGCGTCCATTATGGATGGTAAAACGTTGAATGCCGGAGCTTCGGCTGGAACAACAACCGTTAGAAATCCTATTAATTTGGCAAGAGCTATTATGGATAACTCTCCTCATGTGATGCTTTCGGGAAAAGGTGCAGACACTTTTGCCGAAGAACAAGGATTACAAATTGTAGATCCTAGTTATTTTTATACTGAACGTCGTTTTAAATCTTTACAAAGGGCAAAAAAAGCTGAGAGAACAGAATTAGATCACGATGATAAAGCCGCATTTTACGATTCTGATATTAAAAACTTCAAATTTGGAACTGTAGGCTGTGTGGCTTTAGATAAATATGGTAATCTTGCCGCTGGAACCTCAACTGGAGGAATGACTAATAAACGTTGGGGTCGTGTTGGAGATGCTCCTATTATTGGTGCTGGAACGTATGCAAATAATAACACTTGCGCTGTTTCTAGTACTTCTAGTACTGGATGGGGAGAATATTTTATTCGCGCTGTGGTTGCTCATGATATTTCTGCCTTAATGGAATATAAAGGCATGAGTTTAAAAGATGCTGCCAGAGAAGTAATTCATGATAAAGTTGGTGGTCTAGGTGGCGATGGTGGTATTGTTGCTGTTGATAAAAATGGAAATATCGCTATGGAATTTAATACTGCTGGAATGTATAGAGCCTCTATGAATGACAAAGGCGAATTGGTTGTTAAGATTTATAAGGAATAAGTGTTAATTATAACTTTTAAGACTTATTTAACAGCTGTAAAAATCCAAACAGTAAAATATCGACGTATTTAATTAACAGGAAACAACCTACGGTCTCTTGATAATAATTTCGTTCATTTAAAACTCTCTTTTTTATGTCTTTAAGAAACATCTTTGTATCTGTTTTGGTATTTACTTCTATTCTCTCTTGCAAAAAAACGCCTGCTGAAACCGATAACTTGTTTAAGTTTAAAGACTATATAAGCTATACTACATCTGGTCGTGTTTCAATTTTAAGTCCAATAAATATTGGCTTAGTAAAAGATATTGAAGGATGGGTTAGCAATGATGAAATATTGGATAATATTATCTCTATTTCACCAAAGGTAAAAGGGAAGCTTATTGTAAAAAACCCTAAAACAATGGCCTTTATCCCTAATAATCCATTAAAACCTGATACAGAATATACAGTAACAGTAAAATTAAATGAACTTCAGACAAACATTCCTTCCGAGTTTAAGAATTACACATTTCGATTTAAAACTATAAAACCCAATTTTAATGTTATTACTCAGGGCTTACAATCGTATAATAAAGAATGGCAATATCTTGAAGGCATTATTAAACTAGCCGATGCAACAAAACTAGCCGATGCAAAAATGCTACTGGTGGCTTCTCAAAAAGGAAGTGATTTACCTATAAAATGGGATAAATCTAACGATATCTCTACCTATTTTGAATTCAAAATTGATAGTATCAGCCGGCAAATTAACGATTCTGAAGTAAAAATTATCTGGAACGGAAAATCAATCAACTCCTCAAACAAAGGCGAAAACACCATTACTATTCCTGGAATAAATAACTTTACTATTGTTGATGTGAGTGTTGTTCAATCACCAGAACAATATTTATCTATCAATTTTTCAGATCGCCTTAAAAAGCAGCAAAATTTTGATGGGTTAGTAACTATTCAAAATGTAAAAACTCCAAAGTTTATAGTTTCTGGGAACGTATTAAAAATCTATCCAGATACCCAAATAGTAGGAAATATGCAAGTTGATGTATTTCAAGGGATAAAAAATGCTGAAGGGTTTAAACTAAAACAGCCGTTTTCAGAATTGGTGTCTTTTGAAGAACTTAAACCTCAAGTCCGACTTATTACAGGAGCAGGAATTCTTCCTAATTCACAAGATTTAAAATTCAATTTTGAAGCTGTAAACCTTAAAGCGGTTGATGTACGGATAATTAAAATATTTGAAAATAATGTACTACAGTTTTTACAAGACAATAACCTGGGGAACAACTATGAGTATAATATAAGACGTGTTGGACGACGAATTGCAAAAAAAACTATTCCACTCATCAAAAATGATATTGAAAACACTGGAAAGTGGAAGGCTTATAGTATCGATCTTTCAACCTATTTTAAAGCGGACCCTGGTGCAATTTATCGTGTCGAGTTAAGTTACAAAAAGGCATTTTCACTTTACGATTGTAATGCTAATAATACTTCTATTGACTCTGATGATGAGTCTTATTATCAAGATGATTATTCCTATACTAATGCAGAAGAAAACTATCCTGAAGATGAAGAGTTGCGCGAAGAAGAATACTGGGACAATGTTAGTTATGGTTACAGAAATTACACATACAATTGGAGAGAACGTGATAATCCCTGTCATGAAGCGTATTATAATGAAGATAGAATTGTTTCTAGCAATTTAATTGCATCTAACCTTGGTATTATTGCAAAACGTGGAAACAATAAATCATATTACTTTGCTGTAACCGATATTTTAACTACAAATCCCATAGCTAATGCTACTGTCGAGTTGTTTAACTACCAACAACAGTCTATAAAAAAAGCGACAACAGATAGTGAAGGATTAACCATAATTGATGCTAACAATCAAGCGTATTTCGCTATTGTTACTAAAGGAAAAGAAACTAGCTATATAAAACTCAGTGATGGTAATGCCTTATCAATGAGTAAATTTAATGTTTCAGGGAAAACACTACAACGCGGACTTAAAGGGTTTATCTATGGAGAGCGAGGGGTTTGGCGCCCAGGAGATTCGTTACATCTTACGTTTATGCTAAACGACAATGCAAATCCGTTGCCAGCAGGTCATCCAGTAAAAATGGAGGTAACCGACGCCAATGGGAAACTTACATACAGAAAAGTTAAAGTAAATGGTGTCAATAATTTTTACAGATTTTCAGTGCCAACATCTCCAAAAGACAACACAGGAAATTGGAATGCTAAAGTTTCTGTAGGTGGAGCTTCCTTTTACAAAACACTTAAAGTAGAAACCGTTAAACCTAATCGATTAAAGATTAAAATTGATTTTGAAGACGAAATACTTTCAAACGCAAAACCATTACAAAGTAAGTTGAACGTAAATTGGCTTCATGGTGCTCCTGCAAAAAATATAAAAGCTGAAATTAAAGCCAAATTCTCTTCAACCACTACAGGATTTAAAAACTATCCGAACTATATATTTAATGACCCTACGCGAAAGTTTGAAACTGAAGAAATTACAATTTTTGATGGTAAAATTAATACAGAAGGTATTGCTAATGTTCATAAAAAAATAAATATTGGAAACAATGCCCCTGGAATGTTAAACGTGTCTTTCCTTACTAGGGCATTTGAAAATGGTGGAGACTTTTCAATAGATGTGTTTAGTAAAAAATACGCCCCTTACGACGCTTTTGTAGGTTTAAAATCTCCCCAAGAGCGTGCTTATGGTTCTTTTTATACAGATGAAGATCAAGAATTCAAACTCGTAGTTGTCGATGCTAAAGGAAAGCCTATACAACGCAATAACTTAGAAGTAAAAGTCTATCAAATACAATGGCGTTGGTGGTGGAGTTCGTCTTATGACGATTTAGCATCATACCAATCTAGCAGCTATCACATCCCTTTTTTGAATACAAAAGTAAACACAAACAACAACGGGGAAGCGACTTTTAAAATAAACGTTCCCGATGCTGAAAGCGGACGTTATTTAATTCGTGTTTACGATCCCGAAAGTGGTCATGCTACTGGACGTACAGCATATTTTTATAGAAATTGGTGGCACCGTGATTCTGGAAATACTAAAGACGCTGCTAAAATGTTAGTGTTTTCGTCAGACAAAGAAGTCTATAATGTAGGTGATATGGCTAAAATTACTTTCCCTTCCGGAACCGAAGGGCGTGCTCTAGTAAGTATTGAAAATGGCACCGAGGTTTTGGCAACATCTTGGGTAAAGACTCAAAAAGGAGAAACAACAACATCTATTCCTATTACTAAAGAAATGGCGCCAAACGTGTTTGTTAATATTTCTTTGTTACAGCCTCATGCTGTGACAGAAAACGATTTGCCTATACGCCTCTATGGTATTATTCCTATTATGGTAGAAGACAAAAACACCCTTTTAGAACCACAAATAAGCATGCCTAATGTATTGCGTCCAGAACAGGATATTACTATAAAAATTAGTGAAAAAAACAATAAAGCAATGACCTATACAGTCGCTATTGTAGATGATGGCTTGTTAGACTTAACACGCTTTAAAACACCTAATGGCTGGGATGTGTTTTATGCTCGCGAAGCACTTGGTGTAAAAACCTGGGATATTTTCGATGAGGTTATTGGGGCATACACAGGAAGTGTAGATCAAATTTTTGAAATTGGTGGCGATGGTAATGCAACAGTTGGTAAAAAGAAAAAAGCTAATCGCTTTAAACCTGTTGTAAAATATATTGGTCCTTTTGAATTGAAAGCAGGTGAAACAAAATCGCATAGCATCAAAATTCCCAAGTATATAGGTTCTGTTCGTACCATGGTTGTTGCTGGTGATAATATAAATGCTGCTTATGGAAGTGTTGAAAAAACAACTCCTGTTAAAAAACCATTAATGGTACTCGCAACCTTACCTCGGAAATTAAGTCCTGGAGAAAAAGTAACGCTTCCTGTAACTGTTTTTGCGATGGAAAACAAAATAAAGACTGTCTCTATAAACTTAAAATTAAGTAAAGGTATTTCAGTCGTTGGCAAGAAAACACAAACGTTATCTTTTACAAAACCTGATGAGCAAATGACCTATTTTGAATTGGATGTTAGTAAAGCAAAAGGTATAAGCACAGTTGAGGTTATAGCTTCAGGTCATGGTGAAACATCATCTTACGAGGTTGAATTAGATGTCGTAAACCCTAATCCGTATAGCTCTAAAGTAACCGATTTAATTTTAGATTCTAATACCTCAAAAACAATAGATTTTACAACTTTTGGAGTGGAAGGTAGTAATAGTGCCTCGATAGAATTTTCTACAATACCACCTATGGATTTCACTGGACGTTTACAATATTTAATCCGTTATCCTCATGGTTGTGTTGAGCAAACAACATCTAGTGTGTTCCCTCAATTGTACTTAACAGATATATTCGATTTAACCCTTGATAAAAAACAAACTATCGAAAACAACATAAAAAACGGCATTAAGAAATTAGCAAATTTTCAAAGACCTAATGGTGGATTATCCTATTGGAGTGGGCAACACAATGTCAATGATTGGGGAACTACCTATGCAGGACATTTTATGATTGAAGCTGAAAAAAAAGGCTATGTTTTACCCCTGACATTTAAGATCAATTGGTTACAATATCAAAAACAAGCGGCTAAAGATTGGCGCCCGAGCTATAAAAACTATAGAAATGACGTGGCACAAGCCTATAGATTATACTCTCTTGCTTTAGCTGGACATCCAGACTTAGGTGCCATGAACAGGTTAAAAGAATTTGGAAACTTATCTAACGATGCAAAATGGCGATTGGCCGCTGCTTATGGTTTAGCTGGACAAACAGAAGCCGCGAAAGCAATTTCTGCAACTGCAAATACTGAATTTGGGTCACACCAAAACGATTATTACACTTATGGCTCTGTAGATAGAAATCGTGCCATGGCATTAGAAACCATGGTGATTCTCAACGATTCTAAAACACGACATCTTGCCAAATATATTGCCAAGCGTTTATCATCTAAACAATGGATGAGTACGCAGTCTACAGCATACAGTTTATTAGCAATGGCAAAAATGGTGAATAAAAATGGAGGCAAAGCATTACATTTAAATTATACACTTAATACAAGTAAATCAGAATTAATTGAAACAAACAATGCTATTTCGCAGCGTACTTTAAATATCAAAGACGGGAGCAATAAAATTGAGGTAAACAATACTAAAAACAATACTATTTATGCCAGAATTGTCACCTCTGGTAAGCTGCCATTAGGCAAAGAAATTATTACACAAAGAGGTTTAAAAGTCTCTATAACTTATAAAGATTCACAAGGAAATACTATAGATATTACTAAATTAAAACAAGGCCAAGACTTTGCAGCAAATATTACTGTAGTGAATCAAAAAAACGAACCAATCAACGATGTGGCATTAACCCAAATATTCCCTTCCGGATGGGAAATAGTAAACACGCGTTTTACTGATTTTGGCAATGCAACTACAAATCAAGCTGATTATACAGATATTAGAGATGACCGCGTAAATTTCTATTTTAATCTGAGTAAAAGCTCGAAGACGGGAAGCACAAAAACTTTTAATGTGCTGTTAAACGCTTCGTATTTAGGTAAGTATTATTTGCCTGGAACACAAGTTGAAGCGATGTATGATAATGACTATTTCGTAAGAACGAAAGGTCAGTGGATTGAAGTAAATAAATAAACAAATTTGTCATTCCGAAAACGGCTTTTTAAGCCAAAATATTTCTGATTTTTTTTCGGAGTGACCAAACACATCTTAAAATTATGAAAACACATATAAGTATATTATTAGCGCTAGTAGCATTTAGCTATGCCGAAGCACAAGACATTCAATACGTTTCAGCCGAAAATGGCTTAGTTATTAGAGTAAAACCAAGCAGAGGTGCCAAGCGCATTGGAATGCTTGACTATGGCACAGCATTGGAAATTACAGAACACACAAATTTACAATTAGACATTATGAATAATGGCGAAAAAATTTCGGGTGAATGGGTGAAAGTTAGAGGTATGGATGCCTACGAACCTTTTGAGGAAGGTTATGTTTTTAATGGTTTTTTAACAGAAGAAAAGCTTAAAAAGCGCTTTAAAGCAAGTTTTGAGGAATTTACAGTAAGTATTGATGATATTTCCGAAAAAACACCAGAAGAAGCCTTTGGAAACCCAGATAAAATCCTGTCTTTTAAGCTAAACTTAGATGAATCCTTAGAGGGTAAAACGATTAAAGTGAAGCACCATCAAGAGTTTAGAACCATAGAAGTGTTTCAAAAACATGAAAATAGCATCGCTATTTCAGATGACAAATCGCATTGCGATCTAATTGATTGGCAACATTATTATTCCAGTTGGAAGCCCTTAAAAACGATTTCTAGAAACCATAAATTTAAAGCACGCGCCATTTCAGAAAAAGAAGCTCTTAAATTTATAGATGTTGATATTGAAACGCTAAAATCAGTTGTAAATGAAACTTGTGGTGCTTCTTGGAGTGAATCTATAAAAGACGTAAAATCAGTTAAAGACTATCCAACAAGCATTATTACCAGTAAAGTACTTTTACGTATTATAATGACAGATATTGATGGTTATAAAACTGAGAAGAT
This sequence comes from Chlorobiota bacterium, assembly GCA_013151975.1. Taxonomy (GTDB): domain Bacteria; phylum Bacteroidota; class Bacteroidia; order Flavobacteriales; family Flavobacteriaceae; genus JAADHG01. The sequence goes on from JAADHG010000011.1 coordinate 15,431, forward strand.
AATTATCTTTGAAATTCCTATGAGTTGTCAAACTAAAGTAAATTCTTATGCAAAACTTTAAACCATACTACGCAGTAATATTTACCTCAACGCAAACAAAACAGACTGAAGGCTACAATGAAATGGCTCAAAAAATGGAAGCATTAGCCAAACAAGAAGAAGGTTTTATTAGCATAGATAGTGCACGTGAAAAAGTAGGTATTACTGTGAGTTATTGGGAAAATTTAGACGCTATAAAAAAATGGAAACAAAATTCTGAGCACTTATTGGCACAACAAAAAGGACGGCAAAATTGGTACAGTTGGTATAACGTAAGAATTTGTAGGGTTGAACATGAGTATGAATTTAAAAGTTGAAGCGAGTTTTTGTACATATAAAAAGGCATAAATTTAAGTCAGTAGTGATTTTAATATTAGTGACTGCATATTACTTTTGCTTGCCTAAACAATTATTTACAAGCCCAACAGCCACTGTGATTGAAAGCAGTAAAGGAGAACTGTTAGGTGCTTATATTGCAAAAGATGGACAATGGCGCTTCCCATATAATGATAGTATTCCTGAGAAATTTAAACAATGTATTGTTCTTTTTGAAGACGAATACTTTTATAAACATCCTGGTTTTAATCCTATTTCCATTTTTAAAGCATTAAAAGAAAACATCAGTTCTGGAACTGTTAAACGAGGAGGGAGTACGCTTACGCAACAAACTATTAGACTATCACGAAGGGGAAAGGCAAGAAGCTATATCGAAAAATTTAAAGAAATTATTCTTGCAACACGATTAGAATTTAGATATAGTAAAGATAAAATTCTAGCTTTTTATACTAGTAATGCGCCTTTTGGAGGAAACGTTGTTGGTCTTGATGCGGCTTCATGGCGTTATTTTAATAGAAATGCAAACCATTTATCTTGGGCAGAAAGTGCTACGCTAGCAGTTTTACCTAATGCCCCAAGCTTAATCTATCCAGGGAAGAACCAAGAGCAATTATTAAAAAAACGAAACAGGCTCTTAAAAAAACTACTTGACAAAGAGGTTATCGATTCACTTACTTATAAGCTTTCAATTATCGAAAATTTGCCTCAAAAACCTTATCCTTTACCTCAAATTGCGCCTCATTTATTGCAAAAAGTAGCACAAACACATTATGGACAACGTGTAAAAACCTCCGTGAAAAGAGATTTACAAGAACAAACCAATGATATTGTCAAAAATCATTACAATCAACTACGTCAAAACGAAATTCACAATATTGCGGTATTAATTTTAGATGTTAATACTCGAGAAGTGTTATCATATGTTGGCAATGCTCCAACAGATAAAACGCATCAAAAAAATGTTGATGTTATTAATAAACCGAGAAGCACGGGAAGTATTTTAAAGCCATTTTTATATGCTGCCATGTTAGATTCTGGTGAGTTACTCCCAAATACTTTGGTGCCAGATGTACCAACACAATTTGCAAGTTATAATCCGCAAAATTATAATAAAGATTTTGATGGTGCAGTTACTGCAAAACGAGCATTATCGCGGTCTTTAAATGTGCCTTCGGTTAGGTTGTTGCAGCAATTTGGTTTAGATCGATTTTATCATTATCTAAAACAGTTGCAATTAAGAGACCTAAAGTACAATGCCAATCATTATGGCTTATCGCTTATTCTTGGAGGTGCCGAAAGTAACCTTTGGGATTTGTGTAAAAGTTATGCTGCCATGGCATCAACGCTGAATCATTTTGATGATAATTCAAGTCAATATTTCTCTAATGAATATACAGAACCAACCTACTTAGCTGATTCTGAAATTGATTTTGGGAAATTATCTAACGAAAGACCCGTTTTTGATGCTGCTTCTATATACCTAACCTTTGAAAGCATGAAAGAAGTTAACAGACCTGAAGGAAATGAAAATTGGCAGTTCTTTGATTCCTCCAAACAAATAGCTTGGAAAACAGGAACAAGCTTTGGTTTTAGAGATGCTTGGGCAATTGGTGCAACAAAAAATTATGTGGTTGGTGTTTGGGTAGGTAATGCCGATGGCGAGGGACGACCAGGATTAGTTGGTGTACAAACTGCTGCTCCAATTTTGTTTGATGTGTTTGATGTGTTGCCTAATAGTGATTGGTTCTCAAAACCCTTTGATGAAATGCTGGAGATAGACATTTGTACAAAAAGCGGCTATCGTGCATCGGCAGTTTGCGAAGAAACCACTAAACAATTTGTACAATTAAGCGGATTAAAAACAAAGCCTTGTCCCTACCATATACTAGTACATTTAGATATTAATGGAGAATATCAAGTAAATTCGTCTTGTGAGTCTTTAAGCAACATCACTAATAAGTCATGGTTTGTTTTACCTCCTTTAATGGAGCATTACTATAAAACTAAGAATCCGTTTTATAAACCCTTGCCTCCATTTAGAGCTGATTGTTCAGGAGAAGGAAGCATAACCATGCAATTTATTTATCCCAAAGCATCCGGACAATTTTTCTTGCCTAAAGATTTCGATGGTAAATGGTAACACTAATGCACTCATTTTAAAAATTGCACATTCCAAGCCTGAAACAACTGTATTCTGGTATGTAGATAAAACCTTTATAGGAAGCACTAAGACTATTCACGATATGGCCATTTTGCCAAAAACAGGAAAACACCTAATTACTGTAGTAGATGAATTAGGTAATGAAGTTAGTCGAAGAATAGAGATTTTGGAATAGTTAGTTTTTTATAACTGCTTTTAGAATACTATGGTCAGATTTAAAAGTGTTAATTTTCTCTACTGTTAATATTTCCAAATCCTTAGAAGCCCAAATATGATCTAATGAAAGTAAAGGGATATTCCATGGCCATGTTTCTCTAAACCCATTCCCTTTTTCGGAAAAGGCATGATTAAAATTATCTTTAAAATCTTTAAAATGAACAGATTCAAAAGGTGTGTTAAAATCTCCTAGAATAAGCGTTTTTTTGCTTTTATCTATATTAAAAAAAAGGAAATCTAGCTCTTTCTTTCTAAAATTAAACATGCTTCCTGACAAATCTATAGCGTAAAAATTAAAGCCTCTAACTTTAAAATTTATTATCGTAGAATTATTTTCAGAGTTTATTTTATTTTTGACAGTTATCGGTGTTTTTGAAAAAATCCCTATTTCTTCTTTAGAAAGAAAAAAATAATTGTCAACATATTTTAATTTAACCTTTTTAATATCTTTTTCTCCACATTCTACTAAAATAAGAATGTCAGGAATGCTTTTTATCTCATTAAATGCGTCTTCAAAATTTCTGTCACGAGATGCATTCCATAAAACTATCTCAATATGGCTTTCATTTATATTTGTCTCATTGTGTTTATAGCTTCTACTAATCCATATAACTGTTAATATTAACGCTAATGCAATAATTTTTTTTGTGCTCTTCTTTATAAAAACCAATAATCCTATAATTAGTAAGATTATTATTGGGAGAGGAAATGTGTAAAAAATGAATGAAGACCAATAAAACTGGTCTTTAATAGTAAAGTTTATAACAATACTAAGTAAAACCACTATTATGTAAATTCTCTTAAAATAGTACAAATTTTATGTTTTAATTATTCCTATTGTCTACTGTCTTTTTCCTTATTTCCAAGTATTAAAAGGGTGCTTACTTAATTGCGAATTATAATACTTTATATCTCCGGTAACTTCTTGCCCTAACCATTTTGGTTTTACTAATGTTTCGGTCTCAGAATTTAATTCAACTTCAGCAATTATTAATCCTCTATTGTCCCCAAAAAATTCATCCACTTCAAAAATGTGTTTTCCAACCTTTACTTCGTACCGTATTTTATCAATGATACCCTTTTCGCAGAGTTTTAAAAGTGCTTCTGCATCTGTTTTTGAAATCTCTTTTTCCCATTCAAAACGTGACAATCCACCTATAGAAGACAATCCTTTTACGGTTATAAATCCTTTAGCTCCTTTTAGCCTCACTCTTACGGTTCGCTCTTTATCCGTATTTAAAAACCCTTGAATAATGTTAGTTTTTTTAAAGGCCTCATCTTTAAAAGCGTTTGAGTTTACTAGAAATTTGCGTTCTATTTCTATCATGACATTTCCCATGAAAATGGGAGTCTTTTTATTGTTATTAAATCTTGCTACAACTTATCAATTTATTCTGAAACAAACTCCAATGGAAATCTTTTTTAATTTGTTCTCGATACATTTTCTTTTTTAAAAAAGAAAACACTCGAACTGACATCTATTTTAAAATTATAAATTTACAGTATGTCTAACGATTTACCAATACGAAAAATTATTCATGTAGATATGGATGCCTTTTACGCCTCTGTAGAACAAATGGATAATCCTGAACTTAAAGGAAAACCGTTAGCTGTTGGCGGTGGAGGGAAACGTGGGGTTATTAGTGCGGCGAGTTATGAAGCTCGGAAATATGGTGTAAAAAGCGCCATGGCAGGAAATTTAGCTATAAAATTATGCCCTCAACTCATTTTTGTAAGCCCAAGATTTGATAGATATAATGAGATTTCTAAACAAGTACGCAAAATATTTTTTGACTATACTGATTTGGTTGAACCCCTTTCTTTAGATGAAGCGTATCTTGATGTAACCAAAAACAAAAAGGGGAATCCTAGCGCATCACTAATTGCAAAAGACATTAGACAGCGCATTTTTAACGAGGTAGGTTTAACAGCTTCTGCGGGCATCTCTATTAATAAATTCATAGCCAAAGTAGCAAGTGATTACAATAAACCAAATGGCCAAAAAACTGTAAATCCTGAAGAAGTTGTCGGGTTTTTAGAACATCTCGATATTCGGAAATTCTATGGTATTGGTAAAGTTACTGCTGAGAAAATGTATCGAAAAGGCATTTTTACAGGGAGCGATTTAAAATCCAAAAGCTTAGATTTTTTAGAATCTAATTTTGGGAAATCTGGTAAATATTACTACTATGTTGTTAGAGGCATTCATAATAGTCCCGTAAAAACAAATCGTATTCGGAAATCACTTGCGGCTGAGCGTACGTTTTACGATAATTTGACAAGCGAAATATTTATGCTCGAGAAATTAGATCAAATTGCACAAGAAGTTTCTAAACGCTTATCAAAAAGTAAAGTAGCTGGTAGAACCATTACTCTTAAAATAAAATACAGTGATTTTACTTTGCAAACACGCAGTAAAACCTTGCCTTATTTTGTGAGTGATAATGCTATAATACTTGAAACCGCAAAGGATTTGTTGTATCAGGAAAAATTGGATAATTCAGTACGTTTATTGGGTATTTCGCTATCTAATCTCAATACTGAAAAGGCTAAAAAACCAGAGCAAAAAAGTGTGAGCGTACAGTTAAAGTTTGAGTTTTAATATATCTGCTTCGTTGTCTTTATAGGAAAAACAGCTGAATTCGTTTAATCGTTTGTATAAGAATAGAAATCCTGATTAGCTTAAAATTGTAGTAACCTGAAGAAATTGCATAAATGATACAGACAATAAAAAAAATATTTAAAATATTAGCACTATTTATTTTAGTTGGCTATTTAGCAAGTTGTCGTAAAACTGATATTGAAGTGACACCTATACAAGTAGGGCTGTTTACGGAAAATATTACTGTTAATGGTATCATTAGAAGGTATGCAATATATATACCTAAAGGATTGGGAAACTCTTCTTATCCATTAATATTTGAATTGCACGGTGGAGGGGTATATATTGAAGACATGACTGGAGAAAGCGGGTTTAAAACACCGTATAAATTATGGATGAGCAAGGCAGATTCTGAAAAGTTCATTGTTATTTTTCCAGAAGGACTAAATGGTACATATGGCAAACCAACTTGGAATGATTGCAGAGCAAATGCAATGGTTAGTTCTACGGCTAATGATGTTAATTTCATCTCAAAGCTAATTGATAAAATATCTGCTTCATATAACATTAATATTAATAGAATCTATGCGTCTGGAACTTCTAACGGAGGGATTATGGCATTAAGACTTGCAGTAGAATTATCTGACAGAATTGCAGCAGTAGCAGCAACAGTATCTGCAATGGCAGACAGTTCAGAGTGTGGACAACCCATTAATCCTATTTCAGTTTTATTTATGAACGGTACTGATGACAATAATTTACCCTATAATGGTGGAACGATAGGAAATCCTCCTAATCCAAACCACGGAACTGTTTTCTCAACAGAAACTTCTGTAAATATATGGACTACTTTTAATCAAACAGATACAATACCTAATGTCTATAATTTTCCTGATTTAGACCCTAATGATGGAGGAACAGTATTGAGATACATCTATTCAAATGGTAATGAAGGAACAGAGGTTGTTTTATATAAAGTTTTAGGCGGAGGCCATTCTGCCCCAAGTATTTTAGAACAATACTCGTTATTGTTTGAGCAAAGTTTTGGCAGACAAAATCACGACATTGAAATGACTACTGAGGTTTGGATTTTTTTTAAGGATAAGACTTTATAAACGATGTGTCTTAACTAACATTCTAAAAACTACAATTCGTAATTTCTGTTACACGCAACGTATTTACCATACCTTTATCTTGAATGGGCATTGCCGCCAAACTAATTAGCATATCGCCAACTTCTAAATATCCTCTTTTACAAGCCATTGCGTTTACATCTTCAATGGTTTCGTCGGTACTTACAAACTTATCATAATAAAAGGCTTTCACTCCCCAAAGTAAGTTAAGTTGTGTAAGAATACGCCTGTTAGATGTAAACACCAAAATATGTGCATCTGGTCGCCATGCCGAAATTTGAAATGCTGTATAACCACTATTAGTTAAAGTTGAAATGGCTTTGGCATTAATTTCATTTGCCATATGCGCTGCATGATAACAAATAGATTTTGTAATGTAACGATTGGTTCTAATATGAGG
>JAADHG010000280.1 GCA_013151975.1 Chlorobiota bacterium
ACCACATCATAAAGTCTCTTAGCCCAACTTCTGCTTTTTGTTACATTCGGGATACCTAAAAGGGATAAAATGAAAATCTAAAACGGAAAATCGGTCAAATTAATTCATAAAACAAAACTAAATATTCTTTGCCTTTACAAGAATGACAACAAATAGACCTTGTAAATAAAAACCATTAACTTCGTTATCGACGATAAAATAAATTACAACTAAATTTATCTTAACATTACCTACAATTAAAACTTATTAATATGAAAAAGACAATATTACTTATATTCATATTTATCATTTCAATTACAAATATTTTCGCTTGTACTTGTGCTTTACTAAATGAATCATTATCAAAAAAAATCCAAGAATCCTTCAATCAATCTGACCTAATTTTAATTGGGAAAGTTATTGAAAAAGAATTAAAATTTAATGAAAAATATCAGTCTTCAGCCGACCCTGTTATTTATAAATTTGAAGTAGCGAAAATTATTAAAGGGAAACTGAAAAAAGAAATCATTGATATTGCTTCCGAAAGAAGCGAAATAAGTTGCGGTTATGAATTTGAAATAGGAAAATCATATCTTGTTTATGCTATAAAATCGTCTCACTTTTCATCAATAACAAAAAATGAGTTTGACTTGGTGACAAGCCTTTGTAGTAGAAATCAAAAATTAAGTAAAGTCAAAAGGGAAGAAATAAGAAAATTGAAAAAGTTAGCCAGCGAAATTAAAAAATAACTAATACTAACAACGGGTTAATCAATTGAAACTGAATTTATCTTGATATTAAACACAAGTTTATGAAAATGAAAATTTGGGATTTGACAATTATTACATTTGCCCTATCAATTTTTGGAATTATCATTAGTGCTTTTATTCTTGGACAAAAATATTTTGATTTCAATGTTTGGACTGCTTTACTAATTTATACAATCCCTGCGTTGATATTGTCTAGTGCAAATGGAATCATACTAATATCAATTCAAAAACTGAGCAAAAATACTTTTATCAGGATTGGACTCGGATTAATTCCAATAATAGTGTTAGGTGCTTTATGGACTTGGACAAGTGGGCCTTTAAATTATATAGCTGAATTCGGACTGATTCCGATAATAATAACAAATCTGATTTGGGTACAAAAATTTTCAAAATTTAACAAGACACCCAGAGTATAACAATGAACTGACTAAAAAAAACCTACTCTTGATTAATCAATCTGTAAATCAAAATTGCCGTACGTTGTGTTAAGGCTTCTATGGTATTAAGATTTACGGTTTCTTGTGGTGTATGTCCAGCATTTCCCATAGTGCCCAAACCATCCAAACAATCGGTATAAGCGGCTACAAAAGACACATCGGCAGCACCTCGTTTACTTGGGTCGTAAGCAACCACAGGTCCATAGCCTAAATCTACACTCACTTGGCTTAATACTTCTAACAATGCTGCATTACCTTCTGTTGGTCCCATAGCTGGATAACTGTCTATAAAACTAATTTTTGCAGAAGTCAATGGTAAATTATTGGCAACAATGGCTCTCATTTTGTTTCTTGCATTTTCCTTTTGTGCTTCGGATATAAAACGCAATCCACCATCAACAATTGCCGTTTGCGCCACCACATTACCTTTTCCAAAAGCAGTTCCTTTGCTGTAAGGCTCATCATAAGTAACTTGTGTACCACCTAAAATAACCCCAGGATTAAAGGTTAAATATTCTTCACCTTTAACATCATTATAAAATTCGTTTATAATTCTAGAGAGTTCAAAAATAGCTCCTGCACCTACATCGTCGCTAAAAATATCAGACGAATGTGCACGTTTCCCTTTAACTTCTACTTTCCAACCTGATGACCCTCGTCTAGCAATAGTAGCTTCATTAAACCCTGAAGAGGCTTCAAAACCTAAAGCTACATCACTGCGTTTGGCCGCTTCTATTAAGTCTTTACGACTTACTGTTAATGGTTTCCCAGTGCTTTCTTCGTCTCCTGTGTAGGCAACAATAACTTGCGCGTTTTTTAAAAGTCCGTTATCTGCTAATGCTTTTAAGGCATATAACATAATTACATTACCCCCTTTCATATCGTTTCCTCCTGGAGCATGGGCTGTACTATCTGTTACCATCTTAAATTCTTGAAACGGACTATCGGCTTCAAAAACGGTATCTAAATGCCCAATAAGTAATACTTTCTTGCCTTTGTTGCCATTGGTTTCGGCAAATAAATGTCCTGCCCTATTAACCTGTGACATGTCTTTCCAACTCGTTGTAAATCCTATATTTTTGAATGCTTTTCCAAACACCTCTCCAACTTTTTTAACACCTTCATGATTCATAGTACCACTATTAATGTTAACCACCTTCTTTAAAAATTCAATGGCTTCGTCATTGTTAGCTGTAATGGTTTTAAGGATTTTCTTTTCTGTTCTGCTAATCTTTTGAGCAAAAGTAAAGCTAGTAAATAACAAAAAGCAAATAGCAAATATTTTTGTGTTGAGAGATATTTTCATCTGGTTATATTTATTGTTTTTAATAGGTCATATGTAACATTCATAAAATTATCTACTTGTGCGATTTAATTTTTAGTCATGAATGTTTCATCGATAAATTATTTTAAAATGACAGCAATAAATGTAGTAAATTAATCTTTTAAAGTCTTAGTCACTTCGTCCAGAATTTCAAACGCTGTTTCGGCCATTTTATTCCCTTTCAAATCCAGTAATGGGTTGACCTCAACAAACTCTAAACACACTACTTTTTTAGTATTTAAAAAACCGTTAATGATTTTTATGATTTCAAATTGATCAAATCCTTTAGGGACTGGCGTTCCTGTACCATAAGAAATTAAATCGCAATCCATACTATCTACATCAAAAGACACATAAATTATCTCACATTCTTTTAGCTTTTCGATAGCTTCATTAATGCAATTATCTATACCTCTATACCTTACTTCTTCAACTTTATAGTTTCTAATATTAAGCTTTTCAATTTGTTTGGCTTCAGGTTCTTCGGTATCTCTAACACCAAAATAAACAATATCTTCTGGTTGTACTTTAACCTTAGACGTTCCAATATTTTTCATTGTCTCCCAAAACGTTTTAGTCTCTTTAGTAATGGTGTTAATCTTGCAATCTAAATTATCTTCACCCATTGCTGCCGCCAAAGGCATACCATGTACGTTGCCTGAAGGTGAGGTATAAGGCGAGTGAATATCGGCATGTGCATCAATCCAAACCACACCCAATTTTTTATTAGGATAGGCTGCTTTTATCCCGCTTATGGTTCCTAATGCAGAAGAGTGATCTCCTGAAATTACTAATGGAAAAAACGCGTTATTTAAATTGCTTTGTACAGTATTAGAAACGCGAGTACATTGCTGAACAACATGCTCAATACGTTTACCAAAAGAATTTTTTACTTTGTTATAAATAGATTCGTTTTCGGTCTCAACATCTTCAAAATCAAATTGAGTGAAATAATTATTATTAGTATTGATGGCTGCAATCTCTATGGCATCAATACCCATATCAGAACCACGTGTTCCTGCACCAATGTCTGATCTATTCTTTATAATTTTAATTTGCATAAAACCAATTTACAAAAAAACCTCATAGTGATTTGCTATGAGGTACATAATTATTAAATAATCTATCTTTTCTTTAAATTTACAAAAGTCCTATGCGTTTCACCAACATAAAGCTGGCGCGGACGACCTATTGGTTCCTTATTTAAACGCATTTCACGCCACTGTGCAATCCAACCAGGTAAACGCCCTAAGGCAAACATTACTGTAAACATTTCGGTAGGAATTCCCATAGCTCTATAAATAATCCCTGAATAAAAATCGACATTTGGATATAATTTACGCTTTACAAAGTAGTCATCATTTAAAGCTTCTTGCTCTAAGCCTTTGGCTATGTCTAGTATTGAATCTTCAATTCCTAAATCTTCTAAAACTTCGTCTGCAGATCCCTTAATTATTTTTGCTCGAGGATCAAAATTCTTATAGACACGATGTCCGAATCCCATCAAACGAAAAGGATCTTCTTTATCTTTGGCTTTTGCCATATACTTTTTAGTATCTCCACCATCTTCTTTTATGGCTTCCAACATTTCTAAAACGGCTTGATTAGCCCCTCCGTGAAGTGGTCCCCAAAGTGCAGATATCCCAGCAGAAAGTGATGCAAATAATCCAGCATGTGACGAGCCTACTATTCTAACTGTTGAAGTGGAGCAATTTTGCTCATGATCGGCATGTAATATTAATAACTTATCTAAAGCATCAACAACAATTTGGTTTTGAATGTATTCTTCGTTTGGTTTGTGGAACATCATTTTTAAAACGTTCTCAACATAGCCCAAACTATTATCTCCATAGTCTAAAGGTAATCCATGTTTCTTACGAAGTGTCCAAGCTACCAATACTGGGAATTTACCAAGTATTTTTACTACTGAATTATACATATCTTCCTCAGAATCAACATTAACTGAAGATGGATTGAATGCTGTTAATGCACTTGTGAGCGATGATAAAACACCCATTGGATGTGCCGACTTTGGGAATGCATCAATAATCTTTCTTATATCATCATCTACTAAAGACTGTGCTTTAATATCTGAATGAAACTTTTCCAACTCTTCTGCGTCTGGAAGCTCACCAAATATTAACAAAAAAGCAACTTCTAAAAAGCTCGCCTTTTCGGCCAAATCTTCAATTGCATAACCTCTATATCTTAAAATTCCTTTTTCACCATCTAAAAAAGTAATAGCGCTTTCACAAGAACCCGTATTTTTATATCCAGGATCAATAGTTATAACACCTCCTGTGGTAGCTCTTAATGTTTTAATATCAATGGCAATTTCATTCTCTGTTCCTGTTATTAACGGAAATTCATGTTTTTGACCGTTAACTTCTAAGGTTGCTTTATCAGACATATATTTATGTATTTTAATAATTTTTGAAAGTATGCTAATTTAAGAAAAATCAATCATTTTATTATTAGAATTTGCAATAATAAAATAGCGACTTTTACCTATGTAATTGCCGCTATTTCACACTAATAATTACACTGATTAAAACATAAAATTTATAGTTTTTATTACACAAAATTCGCTACTAAGAATTCACTAACTCCCCTGTTGCCATAAGTTCATTACTAATTCCAACCATTTTTTCAAGCATATCTGTTGTAATAGATTTTGGTCTTTCTAAAGAATAACCCAAAGCTCTATCCCAAATAATATTAGAAAGTACTCCAAATGATCTTCCTATTGCAAATAGCACAGTATAAAAATCATACTGGGTAATACCGTAATGCCATTGTACGATGCCAGATTGCGCATCTACATTTGGCCATGGATTTTTGGCTTTTCCATGTTCTTTTAATATCTCTGGCACAATATTATATAAAGCATCTACATACTTAAATAATTCATCATTAGGCATGTGTTTTAAACAAAAATCACGCTGTACAGTATAACGTGGATCTGTTTTGCGTAAAACCGCATGACCATATCCAGGAATTACTTGACCATTGTTTAACGTATCCCACACATATTTTTTTAATTCTTCTTCAGATGGAAATTTACTTCCCATTTTAGTTTTAAGCCCTTGTAACCATCGCAATACTTCTTGATTCGCTAATCCGTGTAAAGGACCTGCTAAACCATTAATCATTGCCGAGGTTGCGTAATACACATCTGATAATGAACTAGCAACTAAATGGCCTGTATGAGCACTTACATTACCGCTTTCGTGGTCTGCATGAATAATAAAATACATTCTTGAAACATCATCATAAGGTTTTTCTTTTCCCATCATGTAAGCAAAGTTTGCACCTAAATCTAAGGCAGGATCTGGATAAAGGTGTCCATTCTCTGGATGATATAATTTATTGTAAATATAAGCACCTATTAATGGCATTTTAGCTAGAAGATTGGTTGCATCTTCATAAGTAGCATCCCAATAATCCATTTTGCTCATCCCTTTTTTATACTTTGTATTAAAGTGTGATTCCCTTTCTAAACTCATAACAGCTGCCGAGAGTATCGCCATAGGATGACTTCCGCTAGGAAACGAATCAATTACATCCCAAACATAATGTGGTATGATACGACGATTTTTAAAATCGACCATTAGTTCTTCCACTTCTTTGTGCGTGGGCATTTCTCCAGTTAATAAAAGATGATATAACCCTTCTACATAGGGCATTTCTGCACCTTTAGGTTTAGGTAATTGTTTCAACACTTCTGGAAGCGTAAAACCACGATAACGTATGCCTTCCATTGGGTCTAAATATGATATGTCTGTAACTAAACTTTTAATACCTCTCATGCCACCAATAGCTTGAGCAACTGTAACTTGATCAATAACCTTATCGCCATACTCCTTTACTAATCTTGTTGTTCTTAAGCGATGGTCTTGAATTTTCTGATACAATTTATCTTTTAAAACACTCATAATATTTTTATTTAAATTAATAATAGTACTGTCGCAATCTCTCAAAGTTAGTATATCAATATAGTTTATACTATGACTTTTGTCATTTAACATAGCTTTAATACCCTAACTTTATAAAAATAGTAAGAAGGAAAAGAAAACTAAAAAAGCCAAACTCTTTCAAGAGTTTGGCTTTTAAAATATATAATGTATAATTGTTTGGTTAAACCTTAAAGGCTTTCATTTGCGGAAAATAAGCAGTACTCCCTAACTCCTCTTCAATACGTAATAATTGATTGTATTTTGCCATTCGGTCACTTCTAGATAAAGAACCTGTTTTTATTTGCCCTGTATTTAAAGCTACTGCTAAATCGGCAATGGTCGTGTCTTCTGTTTCTCCTGAACGATGAGAAATAACACAGGTATAGCCTGCATTATGTGCCATATTTATTGCAGAAATTGTCTCTGTTAAAGTGCCTATTTGATTTAGCTTAATTAAAATAGAATTTGCTGAGCTTTCGCTAATTCCTCTTTCAAGTCTTTTTACATTGGTAACAAACAAATCATCTCCAACAATTTGAACCTTATCTCCAATAGCAGCGTTCAATAATTTCCAGCCTTCCCAGTCGTCTTCTGCCATTCCGTCTTCAATAGAGATAATAGGATACTTCTGGGTTAACTCTTTTAAATATGCAACTTGTTCTTCGGAAGATCTAACGGCTCCTTTATCACCTTCAAATTTTGTGTAATCATATTTCCCATTCACATAAAACTCAGATGACGCTGGATCTAAAGCTATCATAACTTCTTCCCCATGTTTATATCCTGCTTTTTTAACCGCTTCAGCAATAGTCTCTAAAGCATCTTCTGTTCCATTTAATGCTGGCGCAAATCCACCTTCATCACCAACTGTAGTACTTAAACCTCTATCGTGTAACACTTTTTTTAGATTGTGAAAAATTTCTGTTCCCATTTGCAAAGCATGAGAAAAACTTTTTGCCTTTACAGGCATAATCATAAATTCTTGAAACGCAATTGGTGCATCACTATGCGAGCCTCCATTAATAATATTCATCATTGGTACAGGAAGTGTGTTAGCACTAACACCTCCAATATATCTATATAAAGGCATCCCAAGTTCGTTAGCTGCTGCTTTTGCAACGGCCAAAGACACTCCCAAAATGGCATTAGCACCAAGTTTAGCTTTGTTGTATGTTCCGTCCAATTCACACATGAGTTGATCAATGTAATTTTGTTCGAAAACTGAAATACCTAATAGTTCATTTACAATAATAGTATTAACGTTTTCTACGGCTTTTAAAACACCTTTCCCCATGTATTCATTCCCGCCATCTCTAAGCTCTACAGCTTCATGTTCTCCAGTAGATGCTCCTGAAGGAACAGCTGCTCTTCCAAAAATTCCATTTTCAGTTTCTACATCAACTTCAACGGTTGGGTTCCCTCTAGAATCAAAAATTTGTCTTGCATGAATGTTAATTATGATACTCATAAGTATTGTGATATTAAATTTAAAGTTCAAATTTACGGTTTAATCTTGGCTTAGTTTATATGTCTTATAAAGAATTGCAGATAAAAATTTCTATAACGTTTTAGTAAAACAAAAAAGACAATGATTTTACTGTTTCATTGTCTTTTACATATTATCTAGATTTTATGTTTTCTATAAATTGATCGAACAAGTATGTTGAATCATGTGGTCCTGGACTAGCTTCTGGATGAAACTGTACTGAAAAGCAATTTTTATTCTTCATAGCCAATCCTGCAACAGTATTATCATTTAAGTGCACATGGGTAATTTTTAAATCTTGATGTGTTTCAGACTCTTCTCTATTCACAGCAAATCCATGATTTTGTGAAGTAACTTCGCCTTTGCCTGTGGCTATATTTTTTACTGGATGATTAATCCCGCGATGTCCATTATGCATTTTGTATGTTGATACCCCATTGGCAAGTGCAATTACTTGATGCCCTAAACAAATACCAAATAATGGTAAGTCTCTTTTAATAATTTCTTTTGCTAAATTTTGTGCTTCTACCAAAGGCTCTGGATCACCAGGACCATTAGACAAAAAATAACCGTCAGGATTCCATGCACTCATCGTCTCAAAAGGCGTATTGTATGGGAATACTTTAATGTATGTATCTCTTTTAGCTAGATTACGCAGAATATTCTTTTTTATCCCAATATCTAAAGCTGCAATTTTATAGCTTGCGTTTTCATCGCCAAAATAGTAAGGTTCTTTTGTTGATACTTTTGAAGCCAATTCTAAACCATCCATATTTGGGACTTCAGCCAATTGTTGTTTTAATTTTTCAATATTATCAACCTCAGTAGAAATAACCGCATTCATTGCGCCATGGTCTCTTATATAACTCACCAAAGCTCGAGTATCGACATCTGAAATTGCAAGCAAATTATTTTTTTCAAAAAAGTCTTCTAAAGAACCATTAGCGTCTTCACGAGAAAAATTATAGCTAAAGTTTTTACAAATTAAACCTGCTATTTTTATGGAATCCGATTCAACTTCATTAGTATTTACACCGTAATTACCTATATGTGCATTTGTAGTTACCATGAGTTGCCCATAATATGAAGGGTCTGTAAAAATCTCTTGATAGCCTGTCATTCCTGTATTAAAACAGACTTCGCCAAAAGCACTACCGTCTTTCCCTACTGCTTTGCCATAAAAAATTGTGCCATCTGCTAAAAGTATTATAGCTTTATTACGTGTTTGGTATTTCATTGTATTCTTAATTAAGAGATTCTACAAACCATGAATCATGGTTTCGCAAAAATAATTTATCCTATTGAATTATAAACTATTTTATATATAAAAAGGAGCTAATTAATTAGCTCCTTTTATTTTCCTAATTTATTCCAACGAATCGTAGTAAATAAATATTTTATTTAAATCTCTTTCTTTTTTATATGATAGTTTATTGCTTTTTACAAACTTATCTACAACACTA
>JAADHG010000223.1 GCA_013151975.1 Chlorobiota bacterium
TCAAACAATAAGCTAAGCTCGTAATATTTTCAAGAATATTTCCTACAAACTATGCAAACTTATTAACATACTCGTAATCTTTTAATAATTTATCTTACTCATAATCAGTTGCTTTCATTAATTCTAAAATTCTTGGCACGCTGTTTGGTAATAGCTAAGTAAGTTCAACTAAAAACTCACAATTATGAAAAATGTAAGATATATTTTAGCAGCTTTACTCCTAGTAGGAGTTACTGCGTTCGCAACCACAACCAGCAACAGTTATAACAATAATACTTATGCATCAAACTCTGCAAGAGGTTATGGTAATTCTTTCATTTTTGTTGAGCAAGGTGTAGAATTTGCTATTTTCCCTGACGGACAATTCGATTTTAATGTAAACAGCTATGGTCCAAACTTTGGAGTTAACGCAAGCTTTGGTGGTGCAAATATCAGTTTTAATACAGGTTACAGCTATGATGCCTATGTACAGTATGACGATTATGGTGCAGTAATACAAATTGAGAATATACCAATTTATTACGATTATTATGGACGCATTATTCAAGCTGGAAATGTGCGTATTAACTATAATAATAGAGGTTACGTAACTAGTGTTGGTGGATTATATATTTACTACAACAATTATAATAGATATTCTTATAGTTCAGGTTATATTAATGCTTACAACAGATATTATGTGTATAGACCTTGGCACAATTATTATTCGGTACCACATTTAAGTTTACGTATTGCATTACATAGACCTTACAGACAACATTATACACCTAACAGATATGCGTATTACAGACCTTATAGAAATAATTACAGACCAAATGTTTCATATTCTACAAGCAGAAGAGGTTCTGTTGCAATAAATAATAATAGAAGTAGAAATAGAAGTGATAGATATAGACAAAGTAATGCAACTAATAGAAATAGTGCCTTAACGAGAGGACGTCGCGTAGCAAGTGTAGATCAAACAAGACGTACAAGTAATAGACAACTATCTCGTACTAGTGATAAATCTAGAGGAAGAATGCTTAATACTAGAAATAGAGTAAGCTCTAAACCTAGAACAACATCCAGACCTAGAGTTACAAACAGAGGTACAAATACTGTGAAACCAAGAACGACACAAAAACGTTCTAGAACTGTTAATAGAAATAACAGTACAAAGCCAAGAGCAATCTCTAAATCTAGAACAACATCTAAACCTAGAGTTGCTAATACGCAAACCAGACGTAAAACAAATACGGTTAAACAACGTCCGCAACGAAGCAATAATAAACCTTCGCAACGCGTTACTAAAACAACTCGTAGTAGATCAAGTGCCTCAAGGTCAACTCAAAGAAAACCTACGAGAAGAAGAAATTAAAATAATTTTTGGTTAGTTAGTTGGAAAACCCTGTAAGCGTATGCCTCAAAGCACCTTATAGGGTTTTTGTTTTAACTAGTTTTTCTAAAAAGCTTATTTATTATTGCTGTAATATCTTCTGAAAGATTTAAAAAGTAAACTACCAATCCATAACATAAGCCAATCAAGATAGATTTTAAAGCTATATTAACTATAGCGTGAAACGGAAATTCCCAGAAATAGAATACACCAATCAACACTAAAATAAGTACTAGTGTTTTTACCGTATTAACTGTAAATGGTGTCATTTTAAACTTTACCCAGACAAAACTCACTTTTGCAATGTTATATATTATAATAGAAATAAAAGTTGCAAACGCTGCGCCATTAATACCATAATTAGGGATAAGTACCATATTTAACAGTACTGCCATTACTGCTAATAATACGCCTAGTAACAATACTATTCTGTAATAATCACTATTAAATAAAATAGCATTATTATTACCTATAAGGTTATCAGAAAGCTTTGCTATACTAACTAAAAACACAACCATTAAACCATTGCTAAACTCAGGAGGAATTAATTTATAGAGCTCATTAATATTTAAAACAATAAGCAGAAAAATAAATCCGCTAATAATAAATAAGTTTAACGAACTCTTTTTATATAAAACCTTAAGGCTATTGATATCTTTATTATTTAAGAAAACTGCGGTTATAGGATTTGTTATTTGGTGCATTGATCGTGCTGGCACACCCACAACGGTGGCTATATAAATAGCAACACCATAAAAAGCTACCTTTTCTATTTGAATGTATTGCCCAATCATAAACTTATCTATTTCTAAAATAATATTAGCCACAGAACCGGCAATTATAATGAGTAAAGTATATTTAATAATAGCTGATAGGTTTGGTATTTTAGCAAACTTTATAGTAGGTCGCTTTATTCTAAACGCATAAAGCATCATTACTACGGTTCTAATAATGTAAACTGTTACTACACCATATATAAATTGATCTACTGTAAGCCAATCAAAAGATATGAATACAAATAATAGCAGTACTCCTACTCTATGAAACACCTCTTTCATGAAATTTCCAAATACACTCTGCATTTGTACTTTTGCCCATGAATAAAAAATTTCGAAATATGAAAAGCATATTGCTGCAACAAAGATGAGCACCACATAGTCGCCAATAATCGCATTTTTTTCGGAAAGCAGATTTGCAATAAGATCAAAAGACAAGTACCCAATAAGTCCAAAAGGAATCACAATAAACAGTGGCAATATTAACATTAACGTTAAAAAACTATTGATGCTATTGCGCGTTTTAAATGTAGAATAAAATTTAATGATAGTATTATGCACTCCCAATGCAAAAAGCGGCATCATAATATTTGCAGTAGATAACACAAATGCAACTAATCCATGATAATCGTTGGGAAGAAATTTTGTAAACAAAAACAGCACATTAACTGCACCAATCCCAAACCCTAAGTAGGTTATGATGGTGTTTTTAAATGACTGATTTTGAACTATTCCCATAGATTAATTATGCTATTAAATCTGAAAGTTTTTTAGTTAGTTCCTTTCGGCTATATTGTTGTAAACCAATAGCATGACTTTGTAAATCATGACGTCTAAAGGCATCAAAATGCTCTAATATTTTGTGCTTTAACTGATCGTATTCTGAATACTCAAAATAATGTCCTGTATTAGTCGCTGCAATTATTTGAGCAACATCAGAATCTTTGGGTCCCAAAGCTAAAATTGGTCTTCCAGAAACCATGTACTCAAATAGTTTTCCTGGAATGATACACTTGGTATCTTCAGAGTTTATTTCTATTAATAATAATACTTGTGACTGTTTTTGATAGCGTATGGCTTCATCATGAGATACATAACCTACCAAGTTTACAAATTGAGAAAGGTTATGAGCGTCCAAACTTCCTAAAACTTCCTTACTAACAGCACCAACCAAATTTAATTGAAACTGTGATTGAAAAACTTTATCTTCTCTAACAATATCTCGTAATACTTGCCATAATACCTCAGGGTTTCTTTCAGACAACAACGACCCAATATGAGCAAAAGAAAACTTAGTATCTAAAACAGTCTCTTCTACTGTGTTTACATCATAGCCATTAGTGATTACAGTAATAGGTTTTTTTGTTATGGCTTCAAACTCTCGTTTTGTTGTCGGGCTCGTTACAACAATATGATCTGCGCTGTTAAGTACTTCAGATTCTAGTTTTTTATGCTTCAATCTAGCTAATCTTAAAAGTTTTAGTTTTTTATGATACCCGATAGTCGTCCAAGGATCTCTAAAATCGGCAATCCATTTTAAATTAAAGTTATGCTTTAAATCCAAACCGATAAGATGCATACTATGAGGTGGTCCTGTCGTAATAATAGTATTAATATTATGATCTTTAATATAATTAGATAAAAAACTTACCGAAGGTTTTATCCAATTTTTACGTGCATCTGGAATAAAGAAATTACCACGAATAAAAAGTAATAACTTCTCAACAATACTTTGTTTCTTTTGGTCAGGAATAATACCCTGACTTATAGTTTCTGATTGTTTATTTGAAATAGTAGCAGCGGCTTTATAAGGCTCTTTAATGGGTTGCTTTAAAATAGTGACATGCTTAGGCATTTCACCTATTAAACTCTCATCTACGATAGGGTAACTTGGGTTTTCAGGAATATATACAATGGGTTCTATATTAAAATCTTTAAGATACTTAACAAATTTTAACCAACGCTGTACTCCTGGACCTCCAGCAGGTGGCCAATAATATGTTATGATGAGTACTTTTTTCATATTTTAATTCCTACGAAGACAGGAATCTATTTTTAACAAAATTTATATTTCCAAGTGGATTCCTGCCTTCGCAGGAATGACAATTATTTTCTACTTCTTTTAAACTCATAAAACAAGCCTCCAATAATTAATAAAACTACAATTATAG
This sequence comes from Chlorobiota bacterium, assembly GCA_013151975.1. Lineage (GTDB taxonomy): Bacteria > Bacteroidota > Bacteroidia > Flavobacteriales > Flavobacteriaceae > JAADHG01. Next base: position 4,323 of record JAADHG010000223.1, read on the forward strand.
TACTGCCTAATGCAATACCACTTCCTGTCTTTATAATTTGTGGTTCGAATTTAAACTCTATAGTATGATTTCCTGCAGGTATTTCCATCCCTCGTAACACATAGTTTACTCTAATATGTGCTGCTTCTACGCCATCAATATAAGCTTGCCAACCTTGACCGTAATAATTTTCTGAAAACACAGCAAACCCATCATTTGAATTATTGGATTGATATTGTAAATAGTTTGGTTTATATGAAGTTAGTTTTATGCTTGTAAGTGAATCTAAAGTGAAACTTTTATTCTCTTTTCTCCATTGACTATCTATTACAGCCACACGCTTAGTGTCTAAAGTATCTAAGGCTTTAATCTCGGCATTAGCATTTTCAACTACTTTTAAATGTTTAATAAACCACGCATTGCCATTAGCTTCTGGGTTATTAAATACTTGTGATTGCCCATCCTCTGCTTGAGCAATAATATATTTTGTGTTTAACATATTGAGCACTCCCATATGGTTTTTAGAAATATAAAAATCAAACAACTCATTGTAACGCTTCATTTTTGCGGCGTGATAACCATTTAATGAGTTATGAAAATACGATGGTCTTGTATTCGCTGTGGTTAAATCAAAAACACGATAGTATGATTTATCTTTTAGAATCTCCAAATCGGCAGCAGTAGCCTGATATGGTTTTTGAACTTGAATAGCAGATACAAAATCGTCATTATTAACGTAGCGTCTGTCTACAGCCACCAAATCAAATACAATGAGTACTGCAAACGCTACAATAACTAAGTTCTGTGTGAGTTTCTTCTTTAAGAACATCCAAATCAAACCCGCCGAAAGTAACACCAAAACAAGTGTTCGGATAGTATCGGAAGTAAAGATTGCTTTTCTATCGTCTTTAATGGCATCAATAAAATTTTGTCCGTAAGCCTGAATGTATTGCCCATCTCTAATACCAACAAAATCGAATAAACTGCCTTTAAACAATAAAAAAACAAGGGATAGTCCTGCTGTAATTAGAGTCGTGTATTTTAAAGCGTTTAGCTTATTTTCTTCTGTTTCAGAATCGCTAAACAATTTTACCAAACCAAATATGCCTAAAATTGGAATACAGAGTTCTAAAATTACCTGTATAGAACTTACGGCTCTAAACTTGTTGTATAGTGGAAAATAATCTATAAAAAAGTCGGTTAGAAAGCCTATGTTTTTTCCATAGGAGAGCAAAAGTGCCATTATGGTTCCTCCCAAAAGCCACCATTTTAAGCGACCCTTTACTAAAAACAAGCCTAGTACAAATAAAAACAAGATGACTGCGCCAACATAAGCTGGTGCTTCTACAATAGGTTGTTTTCCCCAATATGTTGGCGCATGTTTGGTTTCGTTTATAGCTTGTATAGGCGTAGCTCCTAGACTTATAAAAGCATCATAGGTCTTGGAGTCTTTACCAATGTTCTCATAACTACCTCCTCCCATAAATCGTGGGATAAACAAATTGAAACTCTCTAAAATGCCATAGCTATATTCAGTTATGTAATCTTTATCTAATCCAGAAGTTACTGCTTTTGGAGAACCATCAGGGTTTATGGTGAGCTCACTTTTTCCTCGTGTACTTTCTTTTACGTATTCTTTTGTCGCTAAAATATTTGTAGCATTCAGACCAATAGACAAAACAACTGCGACTAATAACACTACTACTGATTTAAAAAAATGAGGCATTTCTTTTTTCTTATATGCATCAATCAAATAGGCTACTCCCAATACAATTACCAACAACATCAAATAATAGGTCATTTGAAAGTGGTTAGCAACAATCTCGAGTGCCATTGCAATAGTAGTGAGTAAAAAACCAGCAATATACTTTCGTTTAAACGTGAGTAAAATTCCACTTAAAACTAACGGCATGTAAGCAATCGCATGTGCTTTACTATTATGGCCAACACCAAGTATAATGATTAAATATGTTGAAAACCCGAAAGCCAAGGCACCAAGTGCTGCCAATTTATAATCTACCTTTAATACTAAGAGCAGAATGTAAAATCCTATAAAATATAGGAATAAATAATCGGCAGGTCGCGGTAAAAACCGAAGGGACAAATCTAATTTTTTAATATAGTTATGAGGATATTTTGCACCCAATAAATAGGTTGGCATGCCTCCAAAAGCACTATTGGTCCAATAGGTTTCTGTTCCTGTTTTAGCTCTAAAATCGTTTTGCTGCTTAGCCATTCCAGTGTATTGCATAATATCGCTCTGGAAAATTTGTTTTCCTTTAAGTACGGGGTTAAAATACAATAGAGAAGCAGCCACAAAGCCTATTATAATTAGAACATGTGGAAGGATTTTTTTAAATGAAAAATTCATGAATTAGTGCTGAAAATATTTTTTAGAAAATTAATCAATTTCTTCGTAATCTACATATTCACCAACATCTTTATTTGAAGTTTTATTTTTGTTAGGCATCTTATCAATAGAAATCTCACCTTCATTTTTTGTTGTAGGCGGTGGTTTTTGATATTGTTTAAACTGTTGCCCAAACTTTTGCTGCGCTTTTTTAGCTACATAGCGCATTAATACAGGTGCAAATACTCGAGATAGTATTTTTACACCATACCAAACTAATAGTATTATTAAAATTGTTCTTACAAAACCAGTAAGTGAGGCATACTGCATCATAAATAAAATATTTATTCAAAAATACAATTCTTCTAATTTAAATTCCGTTTATAGGTCATAAAAAAATAATAAAATCTATATATTTGAAGACTAACAAAACTATAATGAAATCTTATAAGACCTATTTATTACTCCTCACATGTCTCACCTTTTCAATAAATGCATTTAGCCAGTACACCGAAGTTATTAACTCGAATAGACCAGGTGTTTCGAGCAGTGCGTTTTCAGTAGGGACAAATGTCATTCAATTTGAAGTTGGTCCCTATTTTATAAAAGAAGAGCGCACACCTGCTACTCGCTATGAAGTTTCGGGCTTTGGTGTTGACTTTGCAGCGCGATATGGTTTGCTTCTTGAAGCCTTAGAGCTTAACATTGAAGGCACCTATCAAAACGATACGAAAACACTATTTTCTTCTACTAACCTTAAACAAGACAGAAGTAATTTTAAAACCATTGCTATAGGTGCAAAATACTTGGTTTACGACCCAAATAAAAATGCAGGAGAAGATAAACCTAATTTATACAGTTGGAAAGCCAATCATAGTTTTAAATGGAAATCATTAATTCCGGCTGTTGCAGTAGCTGCTGGTGTAAATTTTGACGCAGAGAACAATCCATATACTGCACCTGGAGTTAAGGGGATTAGCCCAAGAGTTATGATAGCCACTCAAAATAATTTTGCTGGCGGATGGGTTTTTATAATGAATTTTATAAAGGACAGAATTGGTAGTAATCAATCCGATTTTCAATATATACTCACATTGACACATTCTTTTAATCCAAAATGGGTTGTTTTTGGAGAAGCACAAGGTATAAAAAGCGATTTTTATGCTGATAATTTATTTCGGTTTGGAGGTGCTTATTTATTGAGTAAAGATTTGCAATTTGATACTGCACTAACATTTAACACAAAAGATACACCTTCAGTTTTTAGTGTTAATTTTGGAGCCTCATATCGTTTAGATTTTCATAAAGACAAAGTAAATGAATAGGGTTGAAATTAAAGAGGTACTTTCTAAAAAGGATACTAAAGCATTTGTAAAGTTTCCTTTTACACTTTATAAAAAATCTAAATACTGGGTACCACCTATCATTAGTGAAGAAATAAAGGTTTTCGATAAAAAAACAAACCCTGTTTTTAAAGATGCAGAAGCTCGGCTTTTTTTAGCCTATCGCAATTCTAAAATCGTGGGGCGTGTTGCTGCAATTATTAATAGGCTAGAAGTAGATGGGCAAGGAGTTAAAAAAATGCGTTTTGGTTGGTTTGATGTTATTGATGATATTTCAGTTACAGAAGCCTTACTTGATAAAGTTTATGAGATTGGTAAAGAAAACCAACTTGAATACATTGAAGGTCCAGTAGGATTTTCTAACTTTGACAAAGTGGGTGTACTCACATATGGTTTTGACCATATTGGCACAATGATTACTTGGTATAATCATCCTTATTACGCATCACATTTTAAACAGCTTGGTTTTAAAGTTGAGAAGGAATACTTAGAACATAAACATCAGTTCAAAGATATTATTTTAGCTAATTTTTCTAGAGTACAAGAAGTTATAAAAAAGCGTTATGGTCTGAAAGCATTGTATTTTAGTAAAACTAAAGAAGTTATGCCTTATGCTGATAAAATGTTTGATTTATTTAATAAAACATACTCAGTATTATCATCGTTTGTTGAAATTAATACAGTTCAGCAAGAGTATTTTAAAAAGAAATTTTTAGGATTTATGAATCCTGAATATATAAAATTTGTAGTTGATGAAAATGATGAATTAGTAGCTTTTGGTATTGCAATGCCATCCTATGCTGAAGCATTACAAAAAATGAAAGGTAAGTTGTTCCCTTTTGGAATTAAACATTTATTACATGCAAAAAAGCATTCTAATAAAATTACACTCTATTTAATAGGTGTACATCCAAAATATCAAAATAAAGGTGTTCATGCAATCGTTTTTAATGAGTTTTACAAAACTTTTGATAAAAAAAAGATTGTTGAATTAGTAAGAACACCTGAGCTAGCTGATAATTTAGCCATTCATCAACTTTGGAAAAATTTTAAACCTATTACATACAAAAGACGCTGCACATTTAGAAAAGAAATACAATAATAGAGAAGATGTCTGAAAAGTGTCATTCTGAATAAAATGAAGAATCTCTAAAAATGCTAACTTTATTGTTGTGAGGTAAATGAGATTTTTCGACTAC
>JAADHG010000140.1 GCA_013151975.1 Chlorobiota bacterium
ATACCTTTAAACCAATATGCAAATGTTCATTATCAACTATTTCGAACATTTCTTGTTCTGGTACTACAGACTTACCTATATTAATTTCTACTTTTTGAATGTATCCTTTTATGGGTGCAATTACAGGAATAGTTAAAGTAATATTGCCTTTTTCTAATGTAGGTACATTAATCCCCATAAGTTGTAATGTTGCCCTTGTTGCACTTAGTTCTGCCTTTCCATCTAAATAAGAGGCTTCAGATTCTTGAAATGCGCGCGCTGATGTAATGCCTTCTTTTAATAATTCTTTTTTACGTTGATAATCTTTTTCCAAAAATGAAATACTGCTTTTTGCGGAAAGATAATCGCGCTGCATAGTAATAAATTCAGGGTTGTTTAGACGCGCAATAACTTGTCCTTTTTTAACATAATCACCCTCTATTACAGCAACACTTTCTACGCGACCTCCTATTATAGCACTTACACTCGCTTTATTTTGTGGAGGTAATTCCAACTGTCCATTTACTTTTAAAGTAGAACCTAAGCTTACCTGCTTAATTTCCCCTAATTCTACATCCATAACTTCCAACTGAGTGAGTTGCAGAGAAAGTTTGTTAGACACTTCTTCGTCATGTCCTTCTTCTTCTTCTTCTTCATCATGACCATTTTCTCCATGCTCTTCATGATTGTCTTTCCCAACGTCTTGCTTAGAGGTATTATTTCCACAACTTACTATTGTAAGTAATAATAGTAATAGTGCACTTATTTTTAATATATTCTTCATCTTAATTATATTTTCCAGTTAAGTAATTTATTTCGTTTATGGTTTGATTATATAGGTTTAATCTATCTAGATAATCTCTTTTAATTTGTACGGCTTGTTCTAAAGTAGCTATATACTCTACATAACCTATCTCACCCTCTTTATAGGCTGTATTAGCAGAAGAAAATAACTTATCGGCCAATTGCAATCCTTTGGTTTCATAATACATTAATGATGCTTTATGCTTTTCGTATTCTTGAAGATTAGTTTGTAAAACTGAATTAATATCCAGCTTGGTTTGCTCATAATTCATTTGAGCGATTTCTGTATTTTTCTTAGCTGCTTGCGTTTTTCCTTTTTGAGACCAGAAAAACAAGGGGACTTTTACACCAACCTGAAAGCCAGAAAAGTTTTGTACACCTTCTATTTGCTGATTAAAATATCCTGCTGATAAATCGGGTAGAAATCGAGCTTTTTCAAGTTTATACTGACCTTCTGATACACTAACAAATTTTTGTTGCAATTTTAAAAGCGCATTTTCTCCTTTTAAATCTTCAACCAAAAAATCTGCTTTTTGTAAATCACTACTAACAATAGTAACAGCATCTTTAACATTGAGCAAGAATTGCAATTGTTGTCTTAAATTTTCAACATCTAAATTTGCTTCAGATCTTAAAAGTTTAATTTCTTCGCTTTTACCTTCTGCAGCAATCTTTTCTATTAAGTTAGATTCACCTAGTTCGAATCTTTTTTGAGCAATAACCGCAAAATTTTGAAATTCTTTTTCTAATTCTGAGATTAATAATAGCTTACTTTTAGCAAACCACAACTCCATGAAAGTGCTTCTAACATTACGCTCTAAAATGTTCTTTTCTAAAGCAAGAGAGGCTTCGCTTAAAGCTATTTTTTGCTTTTGTAATTTAGATTGTGAACCATAAACAGTTGGAAACTTAAAATCTTGTGATATATTCCACTGATAGTCTTGTTGCTGTGCGTTGATTTGACCTTTTGTATAAGATACTGATGTTTTATCAAGGTCAAACGCAGATTTTTTGAGATGCTCTTGCTTCTCAATTTCTAAACTAGCAGCTTTTACACTTGGATTATTTTCAAAAGCAATAGTTACTGCTTGTTCAATTGTAATTCCTTTCGAAATTTGTTGTGCTTGGGCTTTCGTTGTTCCAAAAAATGTAAAGCAACTCATTAATACAATAGTAGCTAACGAGGTATTTATACTTCCTTTTTTATTATCACTACTTTTTTGAGAACGCTTTTCAACTAAATAATATAATACCGGAACAACCAATAACGTTAGTAGTGTTGATGATATTAAGCCACCAATAACTACAGTTGCCAATGGTCGTTGCACTTCGGCTCCTGCAGAAGCAGATATTGCCATTGGTACAAAACCCATAATGGCAGCCACAGCTGTTAATAATATTGGACGCAAACGTTCTTCGGTTGCTAACAAAATACGATCTTTTAAATGTGTCATACCTTCTAATTTTAGACTGTTAAATCTACTTACTAATACCAAACCATTTAATACTGCTACACCAAATAATACTACAAAACCAACTCCTGCCGAAATACTAAAAGGCATTCCCCGTAAGTATAAACTAATAATTCCGCCTATTGCTGCGAGAGGTACAGCCATATAAATCATTGTTGCTTGCTTTACTGAATTTAAGGCGAAGTACAATAAGATAAAAATTAAGAATAAAGCGATTGGTACTACAATAGTTAAACGGTCTTTGGCCCGTTTTAAATTTTCAAAAGAACCACCATACTCAATAAAATACCCTTCAGGAAGGTTTAATTCTGCTTCTAAGCGTTGTTGTACTTCTTCAACCATAGATTCTACATCTCTACCTCTAACATTAACTCCTACAGAAACTCTTCGATACGTATTATCGCGAGAAATTTGCATGGGTCCTGGTTTATAACTAATGTCTGCTAATTCATTAAGCGGAATTTGTGCGTTCTTATTAGGAAGGTCTACAAATAGATTCTTTAAATCATCAATACTCTGTCTGTTGTTTTCTGCAAAACGTACTACTAAATCAAAGCGTTTTTCGCCTTCAAAAATAATTCCTGCGTTAGCTCCTGCAAAGGCCGTACTTACGTAACGATTTAATTTGTCGACACTCAATCCATATTTCGCCAATTTAGAACGTTGGTAAAAGACTGTAATTTGTGGTAAGCCTTCGGTAGCTTCGGCACGAACATCGGCGGCTCCATCTACCGTTTGGATAATTTTTGCCATTTCATTAGCTTTAGTTGCCAACACATCTAAATCGTTACCATAAAGTTTGATGGCAACATCTTCACGAACACCTGTGAGTAATTCATTAAATCGTAGTTCTACAGGTTGCGTAAATATAAAATTGGCACCAATAATGACTTTCAATTTATCTTGTATTTTTTCAATGAGTTCTGCTTTTGTTGTTGCCGAGGTCCATTTATCCATATCTTTTTCGAGAATAATAAAGCAATCGGCTATATCCATTGGCATTGGGTCGGTAGGAATTTCAGACACACCAATTCTTGCCACCATAGTCTTAACCTCAGGAAAATTAGAAGTTATAATATTTTCAACATCTTCTGAAACTTTTATAGATTCAGAAAGCGAACTACCTGGTTTCATAATTATTTGCATTGCAATATCGCCCTCGTCTAACTTTGGAATAAATTCGCCTCCCATAGTTGAAAATATATATCCGGAAATAACAAGCAATAAAATAGCTATAGCAATTACTGCCTTTCTAAATTTTAAAGCACCTTCAATTAATGGTTTGTATGCTTTAAAAATTCCACCCATCATTTTGTTACTGAATTTTGTTAACCCGTCTTCCATATTAGTAAACCAATTTCTCTTCTTTTCAGAAGTTGGTTTTAAAAATAAAGATGCCATAACAGGAACATAAGTTAAGCACAGTAATAATGCGCCTAAAACTGCAAAACCAAAAGTAAATGCCATTGGTCTAAACATTTTTCCTTCAACTCCTGTTAAGAATAATATTGGTGTAAATACAATTAAGATAATAAGTTGTCCGAAGAATGCTGAGTTCATCATCATACTACTAGACTTATAGCTCAAGGCATCCATTTCCTGTGATGTAAAATCACCTTTATTCTTTTTAATACGCTTTTCTATATGATGTACAGTGCCTTCAACTATAATTACAGCACCATCTACAATAATACCAAAATCTATAGCTCCTAACGACATTAGGTTTGCCCAAACTCCTGTAGCTTTCATTAATATAAAAGCAAATAATAGGGATAATGGAATTATAGAAGCTGTTAGTAGCCCACCTCGTAAACTTCCTAAAAGTAATACCAAAACAAATACTACAATTAATGCACCTTCCATTAAGTTTTTTGAAACTGTACTTGTAGTTCTAGCAATAAGATCACTTCTATCTAAAAACGGTCTTATTTCGAGACCCTCTGGTAAGGATTTCTGAATACTTTCAATTCGGGCTTGTACATTTTGTATAACTTCGTTAGGGTTTTCTCCTTTTAACATAAGTACTTGACCACCAACTGATTCTTGACCATCCTCGGTAAATGCACCATATCGCATTGCAGCACCAAAATGTACGGCATCTGCAACATCTTTAATTAAAATAGGTGTGTTTTTGTTGTTTACAACAACAATGTTCTCAATATCTTCGAGAGTTCTTGCTAAACCTTCTCCTCTAATAAAATTGGCTTGATGATCTTTTTCAATATAAGCTCCACCAGTATTTGAATTATTACTTTCGAGCGCTTCAAAGACTTCATTGATACTAATACCCATACTAATCAATCGATTTGGGTTTATTGCAACTTCGTACTGTTTTACATTACCACCAAAAGAGTTTATTTCGACAACTCCTGGCACTAATGCCATTTGTCGCTTTACAATCCAATCTTGAATAGTTCTTAAATCGGAAGGAGAGTATTTATCTTCAAACCCCTTTTTTGGTACAATTGAATATTGATAAATTTCTCCCAATCCTGTGGCAATTGGAGCCATAAAAGGCTTCCCAAAACCTGCAGGAATTTCTTCTTGAATTTCGGTTAATTTTTCTTGAACCAATTGTCTAGGTAGATATGTTCCCATATCGTCTTTAAACACAATCGTTACAACAGAAAGACCAAACCGAGATACAGAGCGCAACTCGATTACACTTGGTAAATTGGCAACAGCCAACTCCACAGGATAGGTTACAAATTGTTCTATATCTTGAGTTCCTAAGTTTGGAGCAACAGTAATTACTTGTACTTGATTGTTTGTAATATCGGGTACTGAGCCCAATTTTACGGTCATCATTGAATATGTTCCGGCGCCTATAAGTACAAGAATAAGCAGGCCTACAATGAATTTATTGTTAATTGAAAAACGAATGATTTTATTAATCATAAAAAAATGAGTTAAATGTTTATTATAAAAGTGATGTAGCCCTTAATTGATATTAAGAACTATTAAAATAATAAGATTCCTGCCTGTGCAGGAATTACATTAAACTCGTGGAGGTTGTAAAATGGAATTAGTAATATCCTTACCTAAACTATCAAAATGTAAGAAGATATCGGTAGGTATTTTTTGTAAAGGTGCTGTAAAGTCCTCTAAATTTAAATATGTAACATGAACATGACAGCAATGACATTGGCAAAATGGGGAGCATAAATCTAAATTATTGTGACTGTGATCTATATCTCCACTTTGTGAAACTTCAACATTTACATCATTACCAACAGTAACATTATCTTCGCAAGGTGCAAAGTTAAGTGCCAGTATATAAATAGATAATATGAATGCCAAAAATTTCATGAAGGCAAATATACAAATTATTAAATGCAATGGTATTGCAAATGTAAAAAGCAACGCTTCATCTAGTAAAGAAATATTTTAAAACAAACTATCCTCGACGCAGAGAGCCTCTAGGAACTCTTTTCGATTAAAAACAATACCGTTTAAACGCTTCAATAGCTGCATATTCTGCTAGTCCTAAAGCATTGTATTTCTCTGCTGTTAATCTGTTTCTATCTTCTACTCGTACCCAAAACTCCCGGTAATCATCCCCTTGAAACATCACACCATCTTTTTGTGATTGATGATAAAAAATTGCATGTCGCTTTTTAAGTACTTGATCCGGACTCATAGGTACTGCCATTTCTATCTCGTAAGATTCCCATTCGTGCCATGCGCCTCTATATAACCATACCCAACAATCGTCCATGAATGCTTTTGGCTTTAACGCTTCTAATGCTGCGAAAACAGCATCTAAACATACTTTATGTGTACCGTGTGGATCTGCTAGATCTCCTGCTGCATAAATTTGATGAGGCTTTATCTCTTCTATTATGTTAGAAACAATGTCTATATCTTTTTGAGACAAATTGTTTTTTCTAATGGTTCCCGTCTCATAAAATGGCATATCCAAGAAGTGTACATTGCTGTCCTTTAATCCAAGATATCTTGTTGACGCATAGGATTCGCTTCTTCGGATAAGACCTTTCAATTTTCTGACCTCTAACGAATCTATATCATGATCGGTCTTTAAATTTAAAAAATCAATAACCCCTCGGGTGTTATCTGAATCTTTATTCAGTAAATGTGCTATTTCTGCAAACTTCAAAGCTTCTTCGTCCGATACTGCAATATTGCCTGAGGTTTGATATGCTATATGTACATCATGCCCTTGTTCTACAAGTCTATCAAAAGTGCCACCCATTGAAATAACATCATCATCTGGATGGGGACTGAAAATAATCACGCGTTTACGCTCTGGTGTTTTACGCTCTGGACGATAAGTATCGTCTGCATTGGGTTTTCCTCCAGGCCATCCTGTAATGGTATGCTGTAGCTTATTAAACATCTTGATGTTTAAATTATAAGCTGTGCCTTCTTCGGTTAGAAGCCCAGACATTCCATTATCATTATAGTCTTTATCTGTGAGTTTTAAAATAGATTTAGTAGTTAGCTCGCTTAACCAGACTACGGCTTTTAATTTTAAAGCCTCCGACCATACACAGGATCTAACCAACCATGGCGTTTTTACTCTTGTAAGCTCAGATGAAGCACCTTTGTCTAATACAAAGGTTGTTTTGTTATGGTCTTGTAGATAGGTTGCTGGCACATTTGATGTAACTTCTCCTTCAATGGTTTTTCTAAGAATTTCTGCCTTGTTAACTCCCCAAGCCAATAAAACTATCCGTTTTGCTTTTCTAACTGTGCCAATACCCATGGTTATGGCTTTTCTAGGAACATTGTCTATGCCTAAAAACGATGGGGCTGCATCTACTCTGGTAATATGGTCTAAGGTAATACTTCGTGTACCAGAATTTAAGTGGGATCCTGGTTCGTTAAAGCCTATGTGACCTGTTCTGCCTATTCCTAACAATTGAAAATCTAAACCACCATGAGCCTTAATCTTCATCTCATAATCAATACAATATTGATATAAATCTTTACTACTTACTTTGCCATCTGGAATATTGATGTTTTCTGGCAAAATATCGATGTGGTTGAACAAATGTTCATACATAAAATAGTGATAACTCTGTATATTATGCTTATCCATCGGATAGTACTCATCCAAATTAAAGGTCACAACATTTGAAAAACTTAAACCTTCTTCTTTATGCATTCGCACTAATTCTTCATACACCTTTATTGGTGACGATCCTGTTGCTAATCCTAGCACACATTGCGCATTAGATGCTTGCTTTTCTCGTATTAAACTTGCAATCTCTTGAGCCACAAGGTAAGATCCTTCAAAGGATGAATCAAAAATAACATTGTGTATCTTCTCAAATCTCGTATCCTCAAACTTGCCCGCCTCTGTGTAAGCTATGCTTATTTTTTTTTTCGATGCTTTAATCATTTCAATATTTTAATTTACAATTCAATAACTCATTAGAAGTTCACTATTTATAGATGCTGGTAATTTACCTACTGCCTTATACTCTCCAAAAATGATTTGAGCTGTAGCTTTTTGTGATACGCTGCTATTCTCATAAGCTATTAAAACAGTTTCAATATTTTCAAATGAAAGATTAGACAAGCAATATAAACTAGAAAAAGTAGAGAAAATTACATTGCTATTTTTTGCTATTTTTTGAATCCATAGCTGATTATTTTTTGAAATCGCTAAAGTTTTTCTTGCATTAGCTTGATGATATCCAACAATTACTAAATCGTATTTCTTTGTCTTTTTTAGTAAAACCTCTAAGTTAGTTTCAGTCAAAACATCAACTTGGTTAAAACTTTTCAATGCTCTTAAAAATGCTAAGTTCTTGCCATTACCAATTTTTACATAAGCAACTTTTTTCTTATTATTCTTAGCAATAGGTAAAAGTTGGTTGTCATTTTTAACTACTGTAATAGCCTTACTTATAACATCATGATATAAGATTTCGTTATCAACAGTATTTAAATCAGAAATTAAATTAGAAATTTCAATGGGTTGATATTGATTCAAATTAGTATCAAATTTTGCCTCTAATATTTTCTTTACAGAATACTCAAGACGTTCTTCAGAAATGTCTTGGACATTATAAGCTTCTATAATTAATGATATTGCTTTTGGTGCATTTTCAGAGAATAATAAAACGTCATTACCTGCTTTAAAAGCAGCCAAATCTATATCTCCAGGGTTTTTATAATTTGCTGCACCTTTCATATTTAATGCATCTGTAAAAATTAATCCTTTAAACCCTAATCTCTCCTTAAGGATATTTGTTACAATATTGTGTGACAGTGATGATGGTAATCCTTCACTACTTTCCAAACTAGGTACATTTAAATGTGCCACCATAACGCTAGCAATACCATTGTTGAATACTTTTTTAAAAGGATATAATTCTACACTATCAATTCGTTTTGCATCAAAGGAAATAGTAGGTAGCGTTTTATGAGAATCGGTTGCAGTATCTCCATGACCTGGAAAATGTTTTGCACAAGCTAATACGCCTTGATTTTGCAAACCATTAGTAAAAGCAATAGCCTTTTTGGTTACATTATACTTATCTTCTCCAAAAGACCTTACCCCAATAATTGGATTCTTAGGATTGGTGTTAATATCTACAACAGGAGCAAAATTAACGTGAATACCCATTCTTCTACAATCTTTTCCTATTTGCATTCCAATTTTATATATTATTGAATCATTTGAAATTGCGCCTAGTGTCATATTGTAAGGATATCTAGAAGTGCTATCTAACCGCATATTTAGACCCCATTCGGCATCAATTCCTATCATTAATGGCACTTTAGAAATAGATTGATATGCATTTGTTAAAGTAGCTTGTCTTACTGGTCCTCCTTGAAAAAAGACTAATCCTCCTAAATGATTGTTAGTTATCATTTTCTTTATAGAATCCAATTATTGGGGTAAGGTCTTT
>JAADHG010000115.1 GCA_013151975.1 Chlorobiota bacterium
TGAGATACAATGCTTTTTAATTCTACTGTTGGGATTTGTGTATTATCTTTTCTAAACACTTCAGTGTCATACTCCCAAACTACATGTAGTATCACATTGTCATAAGCTTTATCTGTTTCATGATGATGCACAAACCAATCCGACGATTTTATATGTATTTCTACATTACCTGCCCAAAGTTGTTTTCCTATTTCTAATTGTGCATTAAAAAAATCTGGTCCAGAATTTAAGTTGTGTTGCCCAACAGAAACTAAATTCACAACTTCTCCTAATGTTGTTTTAAGTTTGAGTACATCAAACTTTTTATATTTCCATATATAGTGAAGAAAATCTTCTTTCATTCTTCTAATATAAAAAAATGATAAGTTGGTTTACAAATATATTAGTAGAACTTATTCTTTTTCCTTTAATAATTCTTCTTGCCATTGCATCTGTGCTTTTCTTGGTTGCAAATTCCCATCATAAAGTCCAGAATCTTTCCAGATACGTAAAGTAGCCGCAATAGGAGAATCTTTCATATCACTTTCCCAAAATTGATCGTAATCAGCAATAAAAAACCAAGACACAAATTTTGCATTAAGGTTTTTCATATTAGAGAGTAAAAATTTCATATAGGTTTCCTGTCTTTCTTCACTTTCCTGTAAAAATACTGGATAAGGTTGAGTAATATCTTCAGCTGGCCAAGAAGTTTCGGTAATAGCAAAAGGTTTTTCTGGCGCCAAATTGGCAATAAAAGAAAAATAATTTTCAGGAAGTAAATTAGGATCAGGTTCTTCTGTAAATGGATATGCACTTACAGCAATAAAATCTGTACTAGGTAAGACCTCTGGTAGTTTTTGTAACTGAATATCCTGAAAAAGATAAACCCAACTAGCTTGTATAGAAAAGAAAATAGGCAGCTCTGGATACTCTGCCTTTAAAGACACATATACTTGCTGCATGAGATTGACTAAAGCTGGCCATTTACTAGGTGAAGTATTCATAACTAGATTAGCTTCTATGGCATAAGCAAAAAATTCTGGCTCAAAGAAATTAATCATGAATTTGCAATGATTTATATAAGCATTTATTACATTTTGGTTATCAAAAGCATAAGTATCCCAAGGAGGAGATAATGGTTGGCTACCAGAATTACTTATATTGTTAGCTAATGCATTACGTTCAAATGCAATAGGCGTTACAGCAAGATATGTTGTATGTGATGTTGGTATTTTTGATTTTTTAAAATTCAATTCATTTAAAAATCCCTGAGGATAAGTAGTGCCATCTAATGCTTCTTGCCAAGGCACACCTCCATCAAAATGCATCATTACCATATCTGTATTTTGTAGCATCAATGCAAAAGATGCATCAAATGCATTAGCAGTATTTGCGTACGGAAAATCAGAAATTGACATAGCAAAACTGCGTTTTTCTAATAAAGGATTATCGTTTACACTATTATTACTGCATGCTAATAGTATAAATACTATAGCACAAATTAGAATCTTTTTCATTTTTTAAAGATAAAATTTTTAATACTAAAACACCAAGTACAAATTTGTATATTTAATATTTGTAATGCAAAATTAAAACAGTAGACTAACTACAGCATGAAAAATCTTTTTAAGTCTATTTTTATCTCTCTATTTCCTGCTTTTGCCTTATATGTGTTTATTGATAGCAGTATTCATTTATTTCAACATGGTCTTTCATTTCGTTATTTAGGAAGATTAATTATAGCCTTAACTATTGTTATCTTTTTTACTGGTCTTTTTATTAAATCGCAAGCGCGAACCTCAAGAAATCTTAATTTTTATTCTTCATTTATTTTTTTTGGTTTTATAACAAGTCTTGTTTTTGGTGGAATTATTGAAAATAAGGATATTATTGGCTCATCAATGAGCTTTATTTTAGTTTTACTTTGGATAGCTTATATCTTTTGGTATTCAGTTTTTGAGAAACGAGAAAATTCAGTGCTAAAAGTTGGTAATAGTTTAGCTTCTTTTAAATTGGAAGATGAAACAAAAAATAAAATTTCTTCTGAAACTTTTTTAGGAAACCCTTCAATCTATCTATTTTATCGTGGTAATTGGTGTCCTTTATGTATGGCTCAAATTAAAGAAATAGCTTCGCAATACAAGGAACTCGAAAAACGTGGTGTAAATATGATTTTTATAAGTCCGCAACCTCATAAATTCTCTATATCGCTAGCTAAGAAATATAATCTTGGATTTCATTTTTTAACTGATACCAAAAACAAAGTCTCTAAACAATTAGGCATTTTCTCTAAGAATGGTATTCCAACAGGATTTCAAGTGTTAGGTTATGATAGCGATACGGTTTTACCAACCGTTATTATTACAGATGCACAAGGAAAAATTGTATTTGCAGACCTAACTGATAACTACAGAGTGCGTCCAGAACCAGAAACCTTTTTAAAAGTAATTGATAATTTAAGATAAACCGCGAACTAAAAAATAAAAACCCATAACTTAGTTCCAATTCTAAAAAAATTAAACAAAGAAAATGAAAGCATCTGATTTATTTATTAAAGCATTAGAAAATGAAGGTGTTGAATATATTTTCGGGATTCCTGGAGAAGAAAACTTAGATTTTCTAGACTCAATGAAAGACTCAAAAATTAAATTAATTCTAACACGCCATGAACAAGGAGCAGGTTTCATGGCTGCTACGTATGGTCGATTAACAGGAAAACCAGGTGTTTGTTTATCAACTCTAGGACCAGGAGCAACTAACTTTACCACACCAGCTGCTTATGCACAATTAGGAGCAATGCCAATGATGATGATTACTGGTCAAAAACCCATTAAAAAATCTAAACAAGGACGCTTTCAAATAGTAGATATTGTTGAATTAATGAAACCAATAACCAAATACTCTCGACAAATTGTAAATGGAAATAATATATCTTCAATGGTTAGAGAAGCTTTTCGTTTAGCAATGGAAGAAAGACCTGGTACCGTTCATTTGGAATTACCTGAAGATATTGCCGCCGAAGATTGTGAATACAGAATTTTTGATGTTGTTGGTTTTAGAAGACCAGATGCTGATGAAATGGCAATTAGAGAAGCAGCAAAAATGATAGAAAAAAGTAAAATGCCTTTATTATTGATTGGTGCTGGAGCAAATCGTAAAAGAACAAGTAAAGCATTAGCTGCACTCATTAATAAAACCAAAATTCCATTTTTTAATACTCAAATGGGTAAAGGCGTTGTTGACGAACGTCATCCTAATTTCTTAGGAACCGCCGCACTTTCTTCTCACGATTTTATACATTGTGCCATAGGAAGAGCCGATTTAATTATTAATGTTGGACATGATGTCATTGAGAAACCACCATTTTTTATGGAAGAAGGCGGAACAAAAGTTATACACATTAATTTTTTTCCAGCACAAATAGATGAAGTTTATTTTCCACAATTAAATGTTATTGGAGATATTGCTACTTCAATTATACATATCGCAAAACATATTGAAAATAAAAGTAACCCGATAGCTATCGAATGGGATTTTTCATATTATAGAAAAATTAAAGATGAAGTTGAAGAACATTTAACCAAATATTCACAAGATAATCGTTTTCCAATTTTACCTCAGCGGTTAGTACACATTGTTAGAGAAGAATTACCAGATGATGCTATTGTAACTTTAGATAATGGTGTGTATAAAATCTGGTTTGCAAGAAATTACAAATGTTATCAACCCAATACTTTACTATTAGATAACGCATTAGCAACTATGGGAGCTGGATTAGCATCGGCAATATGTGCTAAATTGATTAATCCAAATAAAAAAGTAATTTCAGTTAGTGGTGATGGAGGATTCATGATGAACTCTCAAGAATTGGAAACAGCAGTTCGTTTAGGACTCAATATGGTAGTTATCATTTTAAATGATAGTGCTTATGGAATGATAAAATGGAAACAAGAAGGTATGGGTTTTGATAATTTTGGTTTAGATTATAATAATCCTGATTTTGTGAAATATGCCGAAAGCTATGGAGCCATTGGGCACAGACCAACATCAGATGAAAATTTTAAAGACGTATTATCAAAATGTTTAAATATGGATGGCGTTCATGTTATAGATTTAGCAGTTGATTATTCGTTAAATCATTCTATCCTGAATGTGCTTTTGAAAGAGAAAACTTGTATTCTTTAAAAGAGATATTAAGATATTGAGAATTTAAGATGTTTAGAAAATAACTATCTTGAAATCTTTTAGTCTTATTATCTCAAAATCAAAATAGTAAAATGAAACACAATTTTAGAGAGTTAAACGTTTGGAAAAAATCTATGAGTTTAGTTTTTGAAACATATAAACTGACACGAGAATTACCTGATGTAGAAAAATTCGGGTTGGTTAGTCAAATTAATAGATGTGCTGTTTCAATTCCATCAAACATTGCCGAAGGTACAAGTCGAACAACAGATAAAGAAATTACAAGATTTATGAATATAGCAATGGGTTCTGCGTACGAATTAGAAACACAATTAATGCTTATCACTAAATTGTATCCTAAATTAAAAGAAGATTCCTTAGCTTTAATAAATAATTTAAATGAAATACAAAAAATGATTTTGAGATAATAAGACTAAGAAGTCTAAAGTAAATTAGTCTTAAAATCTTCAAGTCTAACAATCTTAATATCTAACTTATGTTAAAAGTTACATCACCTTATGATTTAAGCCTCATAAAAGAAATTCCTTTAGTAGGAAAAGCTGAAGTAGAAAAAGCACTTCAAACAGCTTACAGTTTGTTTTTAGATCAATCAAAATGGATTCCTTCTCACGAGCGAATTGCAATTTTACACCGAGTTGCAACTATTATGGAAACCCAAATTGATGAATTAACAAAAACTGCTGCTCAAGAAGGTGGCAAGCCTTTAGTAGATTCTAAAATTGAGGTTTTAAGAGCTATTAACGGAGTACAAATCGCTGCTGAACATATTGGTCAATTAAAGGGAGAGCAAATCCCAATGGGATTAACCAAAGCTTCCGAAAACAGATTGGGATTTACAACTCGCGAACCCATTGGTGTAGTGAGTTCTATTAGTGCATTTAATCATCCATTAAATTTAATTGTACATCAAGTGATTACAGCTATTGCTGCTGGTTGCCCAGTAATTATTAAACCTGCTTTAACAACACCATTATCATGTTTAGCATTAGTTAACATTTTAAAAGAAGCAGGATTACCAGATGGTTGGTGTCAAGCAATTATTTGCAAAAACGAAGCTGCTGAACAATTGGTTACTGATAGCAGAGTTAATTATTTTTCATTTATTGGGTCTTCTAAAGTAGGTTGGTATTTAAAATCTAAACTCTCTCCAGGAACACGATGTGCATTAGAACATGGAGGAGCAGCTCCTGTTATTGTTGAAAAAGATGCAGATTTTACTGAAATGCTTCCATCTTTATTAAAAGGTGGTTTTTATCATGCAGGACAAGTCTGTGTTTCGGTACAACGTGTTTTTGTTGAAGAGAGTATTTGTGAAAATGTAGCAAATCAATTAGCAAAAATGGCAAGTAAATTAGTTGTTGGTAATCAAATGAATGAGAATACCGAAGTAGGCCCACTTATTTTACCACGAGAAGTAGATCGAGTAGAACAATGGGTAGATGAGGCTGTAGATGGAGGAGCAAAATTATTAACAGGAGGAAAACGAATTTCTGATACATGTTATCAGCCAACGGTTTTATTAAATCCGCCAGCTAATGCAAAAGTTTCTACTTTAGAAATATTTGGCCCTGTGGTTTGTGTCTATTCTTATTCTGAAAGAGAAAAAGCCATTGAAATCGCCAATAGTTTGGATGTTCATTTTCAAGCTTCTGTATTTACCAAAAATTTAGATGTTGCATTAGAATGTGTTAAAAAATTAAATGCAACTGCCGTTATGGTCAATGACCATACAGCTTTTAGAGTAGATTGGATGCCTTTTGGCGGAAGAGACACATCTGGAATTGGAATGGGAGGAATTCAGTACTCAATGCATGAAATGACAAGAGAAAAATTAATGGTAATAAAAAGTAATGTATTATAAAAACTAAATTTATGAAGGCAAGACAGAAATTTATTTTAATATCAATAATTATTGTAGTTATAATAGCTGCTGTTTATACTATTTGGAAACCCATTATTTGGAGTTTAATTTTCTTTGGACCAATAATTTTAATTGGTTATATAGATATCATTCAAACAAAACAAACAATAAGAAGAAACTTTCCTGTTTTAGGGAATTTTCGATTTCTTTTAGAAAAAATTCGTCCTGAAATCATGCAGTATTTTGTAGAAACTGATACTGAAGGAAGACCTATTAATAGATTATTTAGAACCTTAATTTATGAGCGTGCAAAAAAAGTAAATGACACCACTCCATTTGGAACTCAAATGGATGTTTATCGTTCTGGTTATGAATGGATGGATCATTCCATTTATGCCAAAAACAATGCAGATTTAGAGCACGAACCAAGAGTTCTGGTAGGTGGTTTAGAATGCAAAAAACCTTATTCAGCAAGTATTTTAAATATTTCGGCTATGAGTTTTGGTGCATTAAGTCAGAATGCTGTTTTAGCTATGAATACTGGTGCAAAAAAAGGTAGTTTTGCTCATAATACAGGTGAAGGTGGTATTAGTCCCTATCACAAACAGCCAGGTGGTGATTTAATATGGCAAGTTGGTACTGGTTATTTTGGTTGCAGAAAAGAAGATGGTACTTTTTGTCCTGATACTTTCAAAAAAAATGCAACTATTGATAATGTGAAAATGATAGAAATTAAAATTTCCCAAGGTGCAAAACCTGGTCATGGCGGCATTTTACCAGCAAGTAAAAACACCCCTGAGATAGCAGCAATTCGGCATGTAAAACCACATACAGATGTACTTTCTCCTCCAAGTCATACTGCTTTTAAAGATGCCGAAGGCTTAATGCATTTTGTAAAGCAATTGAGAGATTTATCGGGTGGAAAACCTATTGGTTTTAAAATATGTATTGGTAAAAAAGAAGAATTTGAAAATGTATGTAAAGCTATGGTATCTACGGGAATAAAACCCGATTTCATTACTGTTGATGGTGGAGAAGGTGGGACAGGAGCTGCTCCTATAGAATTTTCTAATTCTCTTGGTATGCCTTTACGCGACGGACTGTCTTTTGCGGTAGATATGTTGAATGGTTATGACCTTAAAAAAGATATTAAAGTTATTGCTTCAGGTAAAATATTTAGTGGTTTTCACATGGCAAGAGTTATTGCAATAGGTGCTGATATGTGTAATAGCGCCAGAGCTATGATGATAGCAACTGGCTGTATTCAAGCATTACAATGTAATACTAACACATGTCCTGTTGGTGTAACAACACAAAATAAAAGTTTAATGAGAGGTTTAAATGTTCAGGATAAGGCAATAAGAGTTGCTAATTATCATGAAGAAACTGTTAAAAGTTTTATAGAATTAATGGCAGCATCAGGATTATCAAAACCTAGTGAACTAAAAAGAAGTGATATTAAAAGAAGAGTTTCAATGACCCAAGTATTAAATTACAATGAAATTTATCCATCTGTTGTAAAAGGGAGTTTGTTATAATTGACACTATCCTAAAATCTGTGTAAATTAAAAACAACATTATAGATGACAAAATTAATTAATCTAAATACCCCATTTTTTTCATCCACTCGTTATTAAACATTTTACCTACATAACGACTTCCATGGTCATGAAATAATATTACAACTACATCGTCTTTTGTAAAGTGTTCTTTAAGTTGTAATAGTCCTTTTATGGCTGCTCCAGCAGAATTACCCAAAAACATACCTTCTTCTTTGGCAAGACGTTGCGTGTAAACTGCAGCATCTTTATCAGTAACTTTAGTGAAACCATCTATTATTGAAAAATCTACGTTTTTTGGTAAAATATCTTCACCTATACCTTCGGTTACATAAGGGTAAATTTCATTTTCATCAAAAATACCTGTTTCGTGATATTTTTTAAATACACTACCGTAAGTATCAATACCCCAAATTTTAATATCAGGATTTTGTTCTTTTAAATATTTACCAATCCCAGAAACGGTACCTCCTGTTCCAACCCCTACTACAAAATGTGTGACTTTACCATCGGTTTGTTTCCAAATCTCTGGTCCTGTACTTTGGTAATGTGCTTTGGCATTACTTGGATTATCATATTGGTTTACATACCATGAGTTTGGTGTCTCCTCTCCTAAACGCTTTGACACTGAATAATACGATCTTGGATCGTCTGGTTCAACATCTGTAGGACATACCACAACCTCAGCGCCTACAGCTCTGAGAATATCCATCTTTTCTTTGGACTGTTTATCGGAAATCACAAAAATACATTTATAACCTTTTACTATAGCTGCAAGCGCTAAACCCATTCCTGTATTACCAGAAGTGCCTTCAATAATAGTCCCTCCAGGTTTTAATCGTCCATCAGCTTCGGCATCTTCAATCATGGTAAGCGCCATTCTGTCTTTTACTGAATTTCCTGGGTTAAAGGTTTCGTATTTTGCCAATACCAAACACGGTAAATCTTCAACTAATTTATTTAATTTAACTAAAGGTGTATTCCCTATAGTTTCTAGTATGTTTTTTGCGTATTCCATAAATATAATTTGCGTTGCAAATTTAAGTTAAAAGTTAAAAGTTAAAAGTTAAAAGTTGGTTTTTTATTGCGTTAGTGATTGAACGGTTTGTTTAAGCTCTTTTTATTTTGGATTCCTTCCCGATAGCTATCGGGATTCTCAAGAATGACAACAAAATAAAAAAGCGAGTAGTGAAAGCACGACTCTTTATAGCTTTAGCGAAGAAGAGTAACGCCCTAATTATTCAAATCGCATAGCTTTTACGGGAGATATTTTGGTGATAAAGTATGATGGTATTAAAAGCATTATTAAACATAATATAAACGTACCTATATTAAGCGCTAGAATGTAACCTGTACTTATGTAAACTGGCACTTGGGTTACATAATACACACTTGGGTCTAGTGGAAATAGTTCGAATTGCTGTTGCGCAAATAATACTCCTAGACCTATTAAATTCCCCCAAAATAATCCTAATACAATAAGATAGGATGCGTTATATAAAAATAATTTTCTAATACTCCAATTGTTACTCCCTAATGCTTTTAATACACCTATCATTTGAGTGCGTTCTAGGATTAAAACTAACAAAGCAGTAATCATATTAATCCCTGCCACAATAATCATAATCCCAATTATACCATAAATATTCTGATCGAAAATACCTATCCACTCAAAAATTGATGCATACTTTTGTGTTACTGTTTCAGTATTTAATGTCGACGGTGTACTTTGATAAATTTCTGCTCCTTTAGCTTCAAGTTGTGAAAAATCGTTAATGAACACCTCAAAATTCCCTATTTGGTCGTCACTCCACTTGTTAAAAAATTGTATGTGTTTTATATCTCCAAACAAATAGGTTTCATCTAACTCTTGGAATCCAGAATTATAAATACCAACAATGGTAAACTTTCTAATAAATGGTGGTTTGCTAGTATCCTCTTTTAAAAAATACATTTGAAAACTATCGCCAACTTTAAAGGACAATCTATCAGCCAAATATTTTGAAATCAGCACATCATTACTAATTGCCTCTGAATACTCTGGAAGTTTTCCTTCAACCAAAAACTCTTTAAAATATGCCCAATTATAATCCAGACCAACACCTTTTAAAACCATGCCTTCAAAGTCGGTTTCAGTACGAATGATACCAAACTTGGTTGCTACTCCTTGAATATGCGTAATCCCATCTACATTTTTAAACTCTGGATAAAATTCTTGATTAATAGAAATAGGGAATTGTGACTCATCAGACGCATTTGAATTAAAGCTAGAAATGGTAATGTGACCGTTGAATGCCACTGCTTTATCTCTTATTTTTTGCTGCAAACCAATACCTGTAGCAATAGCAATCATCATTACAATAACACCAATAGCAATTGCTGCAATTCCAATTTTTATTATTGGTGCCGAAATACTACTTTTATACGACTTACTACCAATAATGCGTTTAGCTATAAAATATTCAAATTTCAAATTGTGATAATGATTTTAAATGTTCTCAAAAATACAGTTTTATTATTTGTTTTAATACTGATTTCTTGTGGTTCCAATGTTGAAAAAAAGTCCGCAAAAGATAGTGAAATCCTAAATCGAATTCAGGGTGACAAAAATATTGTTGTTGGCGCAAATCAAATTGAAAAATACCTGCCATTACTTAACGGAAAAAAAGTGGGGATTGTTGCCAATCAAACGAGCGTAATCTTTAAAGACAAAAGACGAAAAACAGAAGACCAAAGCTTTACTCATCTTGTTGATTCTTTACTTTCATTAAATGTTGATATTAAAACCGTGTTTGCACCAGAGCATGGCTTTAGAGGAACTGCTGATGCTGGGGAACATGTTACTGATGGCATTGATACCAAAACCGGTCTGCCAATTATTTCTTTATATGGTAAAAACAGAAAACCTTCGCAAGAACAATTAAAAGATATTGATATCATGATTTTTGATATTCAAGATGTTGGTGCACGTTTTTACACTTATATTTCATCTTTGCATTATGTAATGGAAGCTTGTGCCGAACTAGGAATTCCTTTGCTAATTTTAGACAGACCAAATCCGAATGGTCATTATATAGATGGTCCTGTTTTAGAACAAGAATATAAAAGTTTTGTTGGGATGCATCCTATTCCTATAGTTCACGGTATGACCATTGGCGAATATGCACAAATGATTAATGGTGAAAGCTGGTTAACAAATGGCATTCAATGTAAACTCACAGTTATTCCTATAAAGAATTATACACATAAGATTACATATAATATGCCTATTAAACCATCTCCTAATTTACCTAACGACAAAGCCATTAATCTCTATCCAAGTTTATGCCTTTTTGAAGGCACTACTATAAGTGTGGGACGAGGTACAAATACACAATTTCAAATTTTTGGAAGTCCTTTTTTGAATCCTTCTATATATACTTTTCAGTTTACACCTCAACCTAATGAAGGTGCTAAATATCCAAAATACAAAGGAGAATTATGTTATGGCCGTGACCTTAGAGCGATGACAGATTTGAATTTTATTAATCTAGATTGGCTCATAGAAGCATATAATAATACTGAAAATAAAAACGCTTTTTTCAATACGTTTTTTATCAAATTAGTAGGTACAAAAAAATTACAACAACAAATTGAAGCTGGTTTAAATGAAACCGAAATTAAAGCTACTTGGGAAGCAGGTTTAGATGTTTTTAAAAAAATACGAAGTAAGTATCTGATTTATGATTAGTTAGTAGTAAAACTTAATTATGACTTGACGCAGTTATCTTAACTATTTCTGTAGAAGTATCTAGTTCAGTCTTTTTATCTCCAAATACCTTAATTACAAAAACTATTTTTAAAGGCATTTGCTCTACAACAAACACATGTTTTCCTTTGGTTAAATGGGTTAATGGAACTTTAGCCGAACTGGCATTAATTAATTGATTGATCTCTCTTTTGTACGATTTGTTAATTGAATAGACATATCTAATATTCTTATCGCCTCTAAGTATTAAAGTATCTTTAGTTTTATTTAAATCGTGGAATAAATTATTAGCGGAATTATTTACATTTTTTTCAATAGATGCAAATTTTTTCTGCGCGTGTACAGAGGTACTTAATAGATCAGAACATGCTATTAGTATTAGCACAATGAGAGTTTTTTTCATATAAAAGCTTTTAATTTCAATAAAAATTAAATTAAATAGCAATTATCTGATCCCTCGAGGGTAAATCTAATTAAGATTACTTCACTTTAAGAAAAATAATCTATGAACTGCTCGAAAAAATAGAGGAACGCACTTTTATTGTTAATAAAATTGTTGAAAACTTATTTTTTTAGCATTTCAATCAATTTATTTGGATAGTCTGTAATAATGCCGTCAACCTGATAGTCAATCATCAATTGCATGTCTTTTTCTGAATTGACTGTCCATGGAATAATTTGAATTTCTTTTGATTGATATACAGTAATAGTTTTTGCATCTAATAGTCCAAAATACGGACTAATGATTTCTGGTATAAAACTCAACTTTGAAAGCTTCTCTTCAATGATTTCGTTTTCGTCTACCAAAAGCGATAGCCTCATTTTTGGAGCCTGCTTTTTTATTTCTTCAAGAATACGTATATCAAAAGATTGAAGATTAGTACTTTCAAATACACCATACTGCTCTATAAGATTTAATACCAAGCGTACAAATTCTTTAGGTTCTGGTGTATAAATATTATCATACTTAGGGTCTGCTTTAATTTCAATATTAAACTTTACGTTACTATTTTTTTTCTTAGCCAAATCAAAAACTTCACTTAACAAAGGCTTGTAAGTCTTTGTTTTTTGTTGATTTGGAAATCTGGCATATTGCTTTGTACCACAATCAAATGCTTTAATTTGTTGGTAATTCATTTTGAATAAATTGTATACCTTTTCTTCTTCTAAAGTAATTTCTTCTCCAAGGGTATTTAAGCAAAATAATTTGTTAATATACGGTTCGTGAGATACTACTACTTTTCTGTCTTTAGAAATGGCAAGATCTAACTCTAGTGTATTTACACCTAGATCGATTGCTTTTTCAAAAGCTGGTAACGAATTTTCGGGAAACAACCCTCTGCAACCTCTGTGTCCTTGTACATCAATACTTCGAGGTGAATTACAACTCGTTAGTATTATAAAAATTCCGAAGGTAATTATTTGTTTTAGTCTCATTTTTCAATCGCACCAATTGTAGGTTTTCTATATTTTTGAAAGGGTTGTTTTAATAAATTCATTACGTTACTATTTTCTTTTTCGTTCGGAAACACATCCACACCATACACCAAATCTTCTCTATCCATTTTTAAATACGTTCCTAAGAGTCTGTCCCAAACTGAAAAAATATTTCCATAATTAGAATCTGTATAAGGCAATACATAATG
Source organism: Chlorobiota bacterium (assembly GCA_013151975.1). GTDB lineage: Bacteria > Bacteroidota > Bacteroidia > Flavobacteriales > Flavobacteriaceae > JAADHG01. The sequence goes on from JAADHG010000115.1 coordinate 13,000, forward strand.
GTGATGTATTTTATGCATATCTGGAGATACTAAAACATAACTTAATACAAGATCTACTTTTTTTGGCAACTTAATATTGGCATGACTAAACTGTGTTGCTACCAAAGAGAGTGATTGATATAACATGACAATACCTATTGGCGCTCCAATAACAAAAACACCAAAAAGAGTAAAAACAAAACGTATTACACTTTCTAAAGGATGATGCCTGTTTGCAGTAGTTGTATCTACTTTATGATCGGTATGATGTACTAAATGAATCATCCACAAAGGTTTTACTTTATGCTCCACATAATGTGGCAAATATGCCCCAAAGAAATCCATTAATAAAATCCCTAAAACTGCATACAACCACAATGGTGTTTCTGGCAACCAATTTAAGATTCCAATATTATTTGCCATAACATAATCGGCCGACTTAAGCAATAAAAATGCCATTGCAAAATTGATAATTATTGTAGTAAGGGTAAAGAAAATATTAGGAATAGCATGCCTCCATTTTTTATAGTCAAATTTAAATAATGGTACTGCGCCTTCTAAAAGCCAGAAAAACGTGAGTCCTCCAACTAATATAATGCCTTAAAAAATAATATCACCTCAAGAATTGAATTTGAACAAAATATTAAAAGTTATTATTAATAATCAAGTTTGCTTTACTCAAATCTACTAAAGAAATTTTACTTTTCCATAAAGCCGCTTTTTTTTCATTCATTAATAGCTTGAATCCAGCATAATTTAAGGAAGAAAATAGAGAAAGGTTTAAGTTATCAATATCTGCAATATCTAATTTCTTTAAATATCTAAGTGCTTTTCTAGGTTTATTTAAAATTAAGTATTCTTTTATTATTTGTAAATCACAATTTTGCAAAAACCCTTTTATATTTTTTAAACCACTTTTAGCTAAATAGCTTTTAGACTCATTAAAGTAAATATTTGCTAATTGTATTATTTCTAACCTTTGGTCTTTTTCTACAAAAACAGCAAAATCAAGATATTTAGAAGCCAGACTAAATGCTGTTGTTAAGTTTTTATTTTTAGAATAATTAACCAATTCTTGCTTCAAAAAAGATGTATTTAAAGCATATCGCTGAATTAATAAAAACAAATCCTCAACGGTTTCATAAGATGTATTAACATTTAAAATATTTCCATTTGCATCCATAATTTTAATACTATCGTCTATAAACTTATTAAAATATTTTGTCCCTCTAGTTTCTTTAATTTGCTGAGATAACTCGGCATACTGTGATTCGTAAATGGTTACAGGAACAAAATAATCCCAAATAAGTTTATTAATACGCTCATTTTCAAATAAATCGGTAACTATTGATTCTCCTTTCTCTGTATTAATTAATACAGGATAAGGGTAACTCGTAGCATTTTCCCACATAACAAATAACATTTTGTCCTGTACTAGTGCTAATTTTTTAGCAACTTTTAAAGAAGTAAACCACTCCTGAGCCAAACAAAAATTAAATGAAGCTAGAATAAATATAAAAAGTAATATTGTTTTTTTCATTAGTTTGTTATTTTGGGTAAAACTTTAAATCTCTCATTTAGACATAGATATTCGTTTTTTCATTTCCTCAACAATATTAAAAGCCGCCGGACAAATAGCCACATTTTTTAATGTTAGATTTGATATTTGCTGAAATTTTTTTCGATTAGTATGTGGAAACTCACGACAAGATTTAGGTCTCACATCGTAAATTGAACAATAATTATCTGCTCCTAGAAATGTACAAGGTACTTGCTTTAAAACAAAAAAATTATCTTCATCAATTTTTAAAAATTGTGTTGTAAAGTCATAGACTTTCATTTTAAAATGTTTTGCAATACGCTCTACATCTTTATCCGTAAAAATGGGACTCGTCGTTTTACAGCAATTCGCACATTCTAGACAATCGGTTCTTGAGAATTCATCTTCGTGTAATTCTTGCATCAAATAATCCAATTGTTTTGGCGGCTTCTTTTTTAGCTTGGTAAAGAACTTCTTGTTCTCAATATGCTTATCTTTGGTGAGCTTTGGAAGATTATCTATGATGTCTTGCATGCTGTAAAAATAACATTTTAGTTCCAATTATGTGATTTCCGCCTACGCGGAAATGATAAAAATTTTGTCAATGAAAGACCTCTTCGGAAAAGCTTTATTAGATTATCAAAACGGAAATTACTCTGAAGATATTATTACATCTACAAGTATTTCGGATGAAGATAAATTGCCTTTACCATATTTGTTTAGAAATTATTCTGAAATGCCTAAGATTGAACAAAATGTATTACATCTAGCTCAAGGTAAGATATTAGATATAGGCTGTGGCGCAGGCAGTCATAGTTTGTATTTACAAGACAAAGGTTTTAAAGTTAAAGCCATTGATATTTCAAAAGGCGCTATTGAAGTATGCAAAAAACGAGGCGTTTTAAATGCTGAAGTAAAAAATATTTTAGATGAAACCGAAACCTTTGACACTATTTTATTGCTTATGAATGGCACTGGTGTTTTTGAAGATTTAGACAATACGCCTAGATATTTAAATCATTTAAAACCGTTGTTACATCCTAATGGGCAAATCCTCATTGATTCCTCTGATATTAAATACATGTATGAAGATGATGATGGTGGGTTTTGGATGGATGCCAACTCAAACTATTATGGCGAACTCGACTATTACATAAGTTATAAAAACGAAAATGAGATTCCGTTTAAAATGCTGTATTTAGATTTTGAAACATTAAAATCTGTTTGCAATTCAGTTGGGTTACAATGCAATTTGGTATTAAAAGGTGAACATCATGATTATTTAGCAAGGTTGACTTTTTAAAAATCTGGAGTTATTTTTTTATCACCTTAAATGTTTTAGATCCTTCATTCGTTTTAATATTAAAAAAGTAAAGCCCTTCGGTAAATTTACTCACATCAATACTGGTTGAAAAATGCTCATTAGAATGCTTAATCGTTCTTCCGCTTACATCGTATATGGTTAACAGATACTCTTCTTTTTCAGATTGAACATGCAATACTGAATTTACTGGATTTGGAAATACATTAAACCCACTACTAAACTCCTCATTGTCATCAATACTTAGTGTTCCTTGAATGGCAATCTTTACAGATACTACCGAAAAGGCAGGTAAATTAACCGTATAGTTATTAGATAATAATACTTCTTCAATATGGCTTGTAGAAATATTTTCGTCAACCATTGTACCAAATAACTTATCAACTGAAACACTATTAGCCAAATATGATGAAGGTATTTGTAGATTAACATTATAATTTTGTTGGTCATCTCTATTTATAAACAAAATGTTGACAGAGCTTCCATCAATGCTTACTCCTCCCCATTTTTCAATAGCATCAATAGTTATTAAATCTCCTTGTTGATTGCCAATTATTTGTATTTGTGGCATGTTAGTTATTGATAATGGGAACGTTTTCTCACCAATAGATTCCATAACTAATTGTGTAGCTTTCCCTTCAACCGAAGTTTCTAAAGTCGCATTACTATTAAAGAGGTGAATAAAATTATTTCCTGAGGCAATTAGCGCAAAATGATTGTTTACTCTTAAGTCAATTGAATCTTGCTGAGCCTTTTCGAATAAATTAGCTAAAAAAGATGCAACATACATTCCTCCTGAAATACCTCGATGTGGATGATTAGCAGGAGCATTATCAAATAAATTAATGTTCCACTCCGTTATTCCTACACCTACTTCGTTAGGAATACCCCAATCTATTTCTCTTTGGTTCCATAAGGTTTGAAAATCTACAGCATTATTAATTTCATCTTTTGCAATATAAACGACTTCTGAAAAATTACCACTTTCTGATAGCGGTTGGGTTTTACCTC
>JAADHG010000024.1 GCA_013151975.1 Chlorobiota bacterium
CCAAAATCGTAGTGAAAATACCCTTTCATAATTGTGTCTAAGTCAATTAGACAAAGCCCCTTGTTGTCTTTATGGAACAAAATATTGTTCAATTTTGTATCATTATGGCAGATACGTTCAGGTAATTCTGTACTGTAAAAATCGTCAAAGCTTGTAATATGTTGGTTCGTAAACTTTATTTCACCACTAGCACTTAGCTTTAAAGCCTTAGAGGATGTTCTTAATGCTTCTTTAAATTCTTTTATTCTGAAAGGTAAATAGTTTAAGTCTGAAACAGTTTCGACGTAGTTTTGAACAATTTCATCTTTTAGTAGGGTATGAAAACGAGCAATTATTCTCCCAGCTTCAAAAGCAATGGTTTCATTTAAGGTGAAATTGTATGCAATACTGTCTTTAATAAAAGTTAAAATTCTCCAAAAACTATTTTCATGAACATAAAATGATGCGCCAGTTTTAGTTTTTAATAAAGTTATTGTTTGGTAATCATTAGCATTTAGTTTTTGTAAAGCGTGTTCAATATTAGTATGCAAACCAGAAATATCTTTAAAAACAGAACTATTTAGGCGCTGTAAAATATAATTGGGAGAATTATTGACAGAGATTAAAATGGTGTCATTAATGTATCCCTGTGAAATAGTTTTGTAAGATATATGTTTAGTATCTATACCAAATTGTTGGACTATAAAATGTAATAATCGAGCATTCATTTTTTCGCTCTTATTTCCAAAGTGGTGTTGGGTATTGGTTTTTATTTGTTAAATCTTGTAATGTTTTTACAGCTTCGGCTTTATCTTCGTAATACGTTACACCAAACCATTCGCTGTTAGAAGAAATTACATGAACATCTATTAATCCATTTGCCATCATTTCTTGTGCAACAAAAGGCAAATAAATTTCACTTTTTTCTAAATTTTCAGGTATTTGCAAGAAGTTACTAAAATAGGTTTCTATATAATTGAAAATAGACGGGTTACAAATCCAAAAATTCATAGAAACTATAGTGTCAGGATTTAATACTCTACCTGAATCAGCATCTATAATTTCACCATCTACAGCTTCAATTTTTGTATGTTCTTCAATAGAAATTAAGTGGCTATCATCAACACTACACACACCTCTAGAGACAGATCCATGTTCTGATAATGTGTCCTTTAAATTATACCCAACTAAAGCATAAGTCTTGTTAGAAGCATTGTTTTTAACAAAATTAGCAGCACCTTCAAAAGCCTGTTTTCCATAATAATCGTCAGCATTAATAATGACAAAATCAGAATTAATAACCTTTCTAGCTGTCCAAACAGCATGTGCTGTTCCCCAAGGTTTTTCTCTTTTAACTTCTAACGTTATAGCCTCAGGTAAATCGGTAATATCTTGTACCAAAACATCTAAAGCAATCCCTTGTGGTAAACGCTTTGATAAATAGTCTTGTAAAAAAGACTGATTGGCAGCTTTAGTAATTACAACAATATGTGTAAACCCCACTGAAATTGCGTCAAAAATGCTAAACTCCATTAGAAATTCTTCAGCAGGTCCAAGCTCATCAAATTGTTTGAGCTTGCCATAACGACTGCCACTTCCTGCGGCCATAAGTAATAAGGTCATAATTATTTATTTTGACAATAAATATAAAATATTGATACTAATTGTTAATACAAAAAGGACTTAATTTGAAGACGTAAAAGGTAATTTATTAAAAATCAGTAACTTTAGAGATATACAACCAACTAAAAAACACTATTATGAGATTTATGTATTCTATTTTATAAGTATCCTTTGCAAATATTATCTTGCAAGGGTTATTTGTTGGAAACTAAGAAAGATAGTCGAAACAATTTTTGACAACAGGTAATTTAATGGTAGTTGTTTTACTAATTTAGATGAATGTTAAAAATAAATGTAATAATCTTTATTGGTTTAACTATTTTCACTAATTTTTATGTTTATACTCCTTTAAAATAAATGACACCAAATAATCAACACTATATAAGATGTTTAGAAGCTCTTAAAGATTCGGTTTTATTCAAAAATTTAGATACTGATCAATTGTATTCCATTTTAGATGTTGCGACTAGGGAAAAATGGGAATTAGGCACTTTTAAAAATAGTTCAGAAATTCATTCAAAAATACATTTTGTTGTGTCAGGGAGAATGAAAGTATATCAAATTAATTCTGTTACAGATAGAGAACACACCATTTTTATTCTTACTAGTGGCGATATTTTTGATATTTTAAGTTTATTGGATAATGAAACCCATGATGTGTATTGGGAAGTCATAGATACTTTAGAAATCTTAAATATTCCCATAGGGCACATGCGAAAATTTATAGCTACCTACCTTAAATTAAACAAAGAGATACTAAATTATATAGGTAAGCGAATGCGGAATCTTGAAGATGTTTCTAGCGATGTGTGTTTGCATAATACGTTAACACGACTGTCAAGATTGCTTTTAAAACATTTAAATGCGGAATCTCATAAATTAGAACTTATTAATAATTTACCCAATGATGAAATTGCCAGCTTGATAGGGACAACTAGAGCTGTGGTAAATAGGCATATTCAGGTATTGAAAAATTGTGGAGCCATCTCTGTAAAACGTAAACAAATTGATGTGAAAAACTTGGAAGTGCTAATTTCCATGGCAGAAGAAAGGAATATTGTGTAAGCTCTAAATCTAATATGATTTTATTAAATTCTACTAACTGCTACTTATGTAGCAGTTTTTAGTTACTACTATCGCTAATTTTACTTTAAATTAAAATATTTTAAAAATAAAAAAGGTAAATTATACATTATGCTGCATCATGACCATTGTATTAATATCCCAATCTATCAATGCACAAAGCAAAATTATTTCAAAAAATATAAGTAAAGAACACTTCGAATCCATCAAAAATATTGTGCATAAGCCTTCATTTATATTAAGAACTGCAAATATCAATGGTGCTACAAAAAGTGTCCTTTTTGGAATAGAACCATTAAACAATGTTTATTAGGGGTATTAAATTTGTTTTGGCTTTAGCATTGTTTGCTATAATTGGTTGGATTCAAATAAAACCAGCTAAAGTTATTATTAAAGTTTTTAAAACAAAATATCCAAGGGCAAAGTTTGCAGTTTGGCAGCAGTTGGATAATTACACATGGAAAGTCTCCTTTGTTTTAAGACGGCAAGATTATATTGCTTTGTTTGATGTTAATGGAAATTGGCTGGAAACAAAAACCTATGTTGCATTTGTCTCTCTTGCAACAAACACAAAAGAACTTTTTCAAACCAAGTATAAGTTAGAAGAGCTTCAAAAGGTATTGTTTATAAAAAAAATAGATAAAACTGTCTATAAATTTCAAATGGATTCAGGAAAAAATCCCTATAAACTTTTATTCGACACTTCAAACAATGTAATTAAAAATATAGCTTCATAAAGTTTTCATAAAATTTATTGAACTGCTATTAAAGTAGCAGAGTTCACTTTAAACCCGCAGTACATTTACACTATAATTTAAACAATTTTTTTTAACAATTAAAACTTAGTAAGATGAAAAAATTATTTATTGTGTTATTTACTTTAGGAATCACAGTGCAAGCGTTTGCACAAGACGTACTTTTTGAAGTCAAATTAGCAAAAGAAAAAGTACCTACAGTAATTATTGAATCTGTACAAGAAGATTTTCCAGGTTTTATTATGGAAGAGTTTGATGCGGTGCCAATAGAGTATGTTGAAGATGATGTTATTGTAAACAAAAACTTTAATTCAGATGAAGATTATGATACTTATGAAATCTCATTATCAAGTAAAGGAAGACACATTACAGCCATTTATGATAAAAAAGGAACATTAATAAGTTTAGTAGAAAAAATTAAAAACGCTATTCTTCCAATAGCAGTTGTAAGAAATGTTGAAAAAGCATATCCAGGCTGGGCATTTGAAAAAGACAACTACAAAATGGTACATTATAATGGACTTAAAGAAAAAAAACGCTATAAAATCACTCTTGAGAAAGGCATGAAAAGAATGAAAGTTTATACCGATGCTAATGGTAAAATATTAAATAAGAGTAGGACAGGAATGATGAAAAGTCATAGAAATTTAAAAAATAATTAAAATGAAAGCTAAACAATTTTTAATAATCTTATTTGCTGCAACAGTAGTATTGGGATGTAAAAAAAGCGATAAAAAAGCGCAAGATACAAATGGCGTTATTGAAGAAGAAACCATCGATCAAATACCTAGAAAGTCAGATGAAAGTTTTGCAAATGCTATAGAATCTTACAAATTAGATAATAAGGCAGAAGCAGCAAAACAAATTCATGAAGGTATTGTAGCTTTAAATAAAGAAGGTAAAAACATTACTGGTTTAAACAAGTTCAATTTTGAAATTGCCATTGATCAATTAACCAATATTGCAGGAAAATTAGAAAATGAAGATGCTATATCAGTTGAAGATTTTAAAGAAGCTATAGCAAATGCAGAAATAAATGTTGCCCATAGTTATCTTTCAACAGACAAAGTTTATGTGCTGGAACGACCTGATAATATTGCCTCCAACAAAACGAAAAAATATTTTAGTATTATGTTTTCAAATTTAAAAAAAGTAGAAGGCAAAATGAAACCTGAAGCTAAAAAAGATGGAGAAGCATTGTTGAAAGAAGGGAAAGCACTAGAAAACGAATTAAAAACCTGGGAGAAGAAGGCAAAAGCTTATACAAAGAAAACAAACGAACATTTTGAAAAACATAATCCAGAGTATTATTTCAAAGAGTTTTATTGGAATTAAGTGAAGTGCTACTTATTGTAGTTTTCTAAAAGCACTTGATAAACTAATTTAACTTAAAAATTAAATCTATGGCCATAATGAGGAAGAACATCACAATATTAATAGTATTTGCTCTTGTGTTTTCTGTTACCAGTAAATTATTTGCTCAAGAAGCAGAATGGAATAAATGGGTAGCTCCAAAGTCAGCCAATGATATGAGAAACCCATTTAAAGGCAATCCAAGTGCTACTGCACAAGGAAAAAAAATGTTTAGAGGAATGTTGTGTGTTATGCCACGGAATGAAAGGAGACGGTAAAGGAGGTGGAGGAGTTAGCCTTAATCCAAAACCAGCTAATTTTTTGGCGTTAAGTGTTTCAGATCAAACAGATGGAGCCCTTTTTTGGAAACTGACAGAAGGTAAGCCACCAATGGCTTCTTATAAAGATTTGTTATCGGAGAATCAACGTTGGAAATTGATTAGTTATATCAGGACATTGGAAAAAAATAATTAAAATAAATAACCTAATTCAATATTATGAAAAACCAAATATTTAAAATGGAAAGCTCAAAAAGCCTGAAGTTTCAAAAGAGAAGATTAATGTATCTAACTAGCATAATGTTTAGCTTATTATTATTGCCAAAAAATGTTTTTGCTATTCCTAGCTTTGCACGTCAAACAGGTATGGCTTGTGTTGCTTGCCATACTATATTTCCACAACTCAACTCCTTTGGTCGCTCTTTTAAATTAAATGGTTATACCTTGACTAATATAAAAACTGTTAAAGACGAATTCACCGATAAAGATAAAAACGATGTGCAAGAATATCTGAGAATCCTTGGCATCGCTCCGTTATCAGCCATGTTTCAAACAGGTTATACCAGTCTTAAAAAAAGCATACCAGATACACAAAATAATAACTTTGAGTTTCCGCAACAAATGAGCTTATTTTATGGCGGACAAATTTCCCCTAAAATGGGAGCATTTATCCAGTTGACTTTGGATAATGAATCTGGTACGCTAGGAATGGACAATACAGATATACGTTATGCAAATCAAACTTTTGGAAGCATACCTATAAGTTATGGGTTTACGTTAAACAATAATCCAACGGTTCAAGATTTATGGAACACCACTCCAGCTTGGGGTTATCCTTATACAGCTTCAGGAATAGCACCAACTCCAGGAGCTGGTACAATTATTGAAAACTTAGGTGGCACAGTTGTAGGACTGGGAGGTTATGCTATGATTAATAATTTGTTTTATGTTGAACTAACTGGATACCGTACTGCGCAATTAGGCGCGGCTTTGCCACCAGATGCTACTGTTAATGGAGTTGTAAATGGTACATCACCTTATTGGAGAGCCGCGGTACAACATCAATTTGGTAAATCGTATCTTGAAGTTGGAGCCTTTGGAATTTCCACCAAGCTTTATCCTAATGGTGTTACTGGTGCTACGGATAATTATAATGATATTGCTTTTGACTTACAATATGAATATATGTTTAGTAAAGGTCAATTCACAATTCACACTTCATATATTAACGAAAAGCAAAAACTTAATGCTTCATTTGCATCTAATGACAGTCAAAATTTAGATAACAATTTGAATAAGTTTAAAATTGATGGAAGCATTTTCTTAAAGCCAAATATTAATATAACCACTGGTTATTTTAATACAACAGGATCTTTAGATTCTGGGTTATATGCCCCAGGAATAGTTTTTGGAAGTAATACTAGAGTGCCAGACAGTAATGGAATAACTGCTCAGTTTGATTACTTGCCTTGGGAGAATACAAAAATATCGATACAATATTTAGCCTATAATAAATTTAATGGTAGTTCTAACAATTATGATGGATTTGGTAGAAAGGCATCTGATAATAATACGCTATACCTACAGTTATGGTTTGCTTTCTAAATGTTTCCTTTAAAACAAAATAAAAATGAATATTTAGCTCGTTAAAATTTTAGATAGAATTCAATAAAATAATTTAAAAACAAAAAAAATAGAAATTATGATGTATTACGATAATTATTTTGGAGGTATGCACTTTTTATGGTGGATAATATGGTTATTCCTGTTAATTTGGATATTCGCTATTCCATATAATATACCTTATCAGAGGTATAAAAAGGATAGCCCACTTGATATTTTAAAAAAGCGATTTGCTAAAGGCGAAATTTCAAAAGAAGAGTATCAAGAAGCAAAAAAAACTTTAAAGTCAGATACTTAATAATAGCACTTACTTAGGTTGCTTATTAAAATAATATTTAATTGAAAAGAATTCCTCGATGCTCTGCGTCGAGGTTTCCATTGAAATTGTCATTCTTGCGTGTCACACTGAGTGTGTCACATTGAGCTCAGTCGAAATGCAGCCGAAGTGAAAGCGGGAATCTAAGTTAGAAATATTGATTTTTGATCTTTAGGTCAAAATAAAACTAGCAAAACACTTCGTATACTTGCGTCGTGGATAGTTAGTTTTAAAATATTTCTTTGCTCTAAAGGCACATTAGTATGAAAAAATTTATAATTTTAATAGGGCTGAGTTTTTTAAATAAATTCAGCCCTTTAATTATAAATAAACAATATGAAGTTTTTGGATTTAAAAAATACCTAACTGTTAAAGACTAAAAAGTTTTGCTGTTTGCTGTATAGATAACTATAGAAGCTGTAAATTTACTAGAGGATTTTAAGAAATTTTAATTTATTAATTCGAACTAATATTAGTTTATAATAACAATTTAATATTTGCTTAATTAGATGCTTACAGAATTATTACATAGAGTACCTGTTGATATAGTGAATTTTATTTTGGTAACATTGTTTTCGCTACTCATAGGGCTTGAACAGAGGCGTCATCATATTAAAGCGGAATTCGAAACCTTATTTGGAACCGATAGAACCTTTACCCTTATTGGGATTTTAGGCTATATATTGTATGTAATTGAACCCAACTCACTAATGTTGTTCGCTGGTGGTGGGCTTGCCATTATTGTTTTATTGGCTGTTTATTACCAAGCCAAAATAAAAACAGACAAAAAGTTTGGTATAACATCTCTAATCATCGCCCTTATTACTTACTGTTTAGCACCTTTAATTTATACACAGCCTGCTTGGTTGGTACTTTTAATTGTTGTTTCAGTATTGTTGATAACAGAAATGAAGGACACTCTTTTTGAATTTTCGAAAAAATTTGATGATAATGAGTTTGTTACATTGGCAAAATTCTTGGTCATAGCAGGAGTTATTCTTCCGTTGCTTCCAGATAAAGCCATTTCAGCCGAAATCAATATTTCACCATATAAGTTTTGGTTAGCAATAGTAGCTGTATCTGGCATTTCATATTTTAGTTATCTAATCAAAAGATTTGTGTTTCCCAATGCGGGAATAATACTCACGGGAATTTTAGGGGGCTTGTACAGTAGTACTGCAACCACATTTATTTTGGCTAGAAAAAGTAAGGAAATGCCCGATGAAGCAAAGGTTACATCAGCTGTGATACTAGCAACTTCCATGATGTTTTTGCGTGTATTTTTATTGGCGCTTTTTTTCAATAAAACTATTGCTTATAAATTAGCACCTTCGTTTGCTTTGTTTATAGTTGTCTCTGTTCTTATAGCTCTCTATTTTATGAAATCGCCAAAGTTGGTTAATAGACAGGGGAAAGAATTGAAAATCTCTAATTTTCAAAGTAATCCACTTGAGTTTAAAACAGCTTTTGTTTTTGGTGTGCTTTTTATTTTTTTCGCAATAATTACAGAATATGTGACCAAAAATTTTGGAGAAGGAGGCATAAAGAAATTATCCTTTATCGTAGGTGTAACGGATATAGACCCTTTCATAATCAATTTATTTCAAGGTAAGCGGAACATTGAAATCTCAACGTTGGTCACAGCTGTCTTAATTGCTATTACAAGTAATAATTTATTAAAGATGATTTATGGAATCATGCTTTGCAATAAGAAAATCCGTTGGCAGTTAATTACTGGATTTGGTATATTGATTATGCTTGGATTAATGGTTGTCTATGTTTTTCCTTTATGGTGATAACGGAAAGCCTATTTTGAATGTCTTTAATCTTTTAGGTAATATAATTACACGAATTCACAAAAATGCTAAACTCCATTAGAAGTTCTTCAGTTGGACTAAGTTCATCAAGTTGTTTAAGGTTTCCATAACGACTGCTTCTTTCTGCGACCATAAGTGGTAAGGTAATACTTAAGCTTAGTTTTTGTAAAGATATAGTTAAAGAAGTGTTTAAAAATGTATAAAA
>JAADHG010000029.1 GCA_013151975.1 Chlorobiota bacterium
TTATTATTAATTAGGAGATAAAAAACACATCTTAGAGTTATCTGTTCGCAACGCAAAATATTACAGGCTTGAACAATTAAAACAGATTAAAATCATAGATCCTGATAGACATGCCAATAGAATTATGTCACAAATGAAAGTTGATTTACGTTTAAACGACGAACCTAGACATATTGAGTGTTTTGATAATTCTAACATACAAGGCACACACCCAGTAGCTGCATGTGTGGTTTTTAAGAATGGTAAACCTAGTAAAAAAGAATATCGTCATTTTAATATCAAAACAGTAGAGGGTCCTGATGATTTTGCGTCGATGACTGAAGTTGTTTACAGACGTTATAAACGTTTATTAGAAGAGAAACAACCTTTACCACAATTAATAATAATAGACGGCGGGAAAGGACAACTATCATCGGCATTAAAAAGCCTAGACAAGTTAAACTTAAGAGGTAAGATTGCCATTATTGGAATTGCAAAACGATTGGAAGAATTATTCTATCCAAACGATCCAATTCCATTATATTTGAATAAAAAAGGAGAGACACTTAAAGTAATTCAACAACTGCGTAATGAAGCACATCGTTTTGGTATAGAACATCACAGAAATAAACGTAGTAAAAGCGCTTTAAATACAGAGTTAGAAACAATTCCAGGAATTGGAGACAAAACAGTAATAGAATTACTTAAACATTTTAAATCTGCCAAACGGATTTCTTATGCTAAAGTTGACGAATTAGAAGAAGTTATTGGAGTTTCAAAAGCCCAAAAAATTTATAATTATTATAACACCTAGCAAAGTGAACAAAGTCATTATAGTTTTATTATTGTTTTTTGTTTGTACGTTAAATGCACAACAGCAACCGGATAAAGATATTCGAGTTGGCTTAGTATTAAGTGGTGGTGGTGCAAAGGGATTAGCACATATTGGAGCTCTAAAAATTATTGATAGTTTAAACATAAGAGTAGATTATGTTGCAGGCACAAGTATGGGGGCGATTATCGGAGCGTTATATGCTTCGGGATATTCTGGAAAGCAAATAGATTCAATTTTTAACAAAATAAATTATGAGGATATCATTAGTGATAATCTTCCAAGAGCAGCAAAAACGTTTTATGAGCGTGAAAATTCCGAAAAATATGCTATAACATTACCATTCGAAAAGTTTAAAATTAAATTGCCTTCAGGACTATCATCAGGTCAAAATAATTATAATTTATTGGCAAAATTAACTTTGCATGTTTCTGATATTACGGATTTCAGCAAGTTACCAATTCCATTTTTTTGTATAGCTACCAATGTAGAAACAGGCGAAGGCGTCATATTAGACAAGGGCAATTTAGCGCAAGCAATAACGGCAAGCGGAGCATTTCCATCGTTATATAAACCAGTAATTATTGGTGACCAAATACTAATTGATGGTGGTGTAGTAAATAATTATCCTATAGACGAACTTAAAGCAAAAGGATTAGAGGTTATTATTGGTGTAGATGTACAAGATAGTTTAGCAAGCAGGAAAGATTTAACATCTGCTCCAGAGATTTTATTACAAATCAACAATTTTAGAACCATTAATGAAATGAAAATAAAATCTAAGAAAACAGATATTTATATCAAACCTAATATTGATGATTTCAATGTTATTTCATTTGACCAAGGGGAAGAAATAATTAGAAATGGTGAGATTGCCGCAAGAAGAAATATGAGTGCTTTAAAAGACATTGTAGCACAACAGAAAGCTAAAAAAATAAATATTAAAATTAACCCTACACCAGACAGTCTTCAAATTAATAGAATAGTTATTAAAGGTAACAAAAACTATACGCGGGCTTATGTATTAGGAAAGCTTAAATTAAAATCGGGAGAAAAAGTAAGTTATCAGCATTTTACATCGGGTGTCAATAATATTGTGGCAACACATAATTTTGATAAGTTTACCTACAAATTATCTCAAGACAGTGAGAATAAAGGATATGATTTAAATATAGAAGTGGTTGAAAGTAAGATTACAACTTTTATTAAATTGGGCTTGCATTATGACGATTTATACAAAAGTGCAGCATTAATAAATGTAACTAAGAAGCGTGCTTTTTTTAAAAATGATGTCCTTTCGTTTGATTTTATTCTAGGAGATAATGTACGTTATAACTTTGATTACTTTATTGACAAAGGGTTTTATTGGAGTATGGGTTTTAATTCAAATTATAACACATTTAACAAGAACATAAGTGCTTCATTAATTTTAGATGAAAATGAAGTAATTACCCAAGGGTTAAATAAAGTAGATGTAGTTTTAAGTGACTTTACAAATCAGTTTTTTTTACAAACACTGTTTAGAAAAGATTTTGCCTTAACTCTCGGTGTGGAACATAAGCGACTTAAAATTACTTCGGAAACCTTAGTGAATACAACGAGTAATGATGAAGAAACTACATTCGAAAAAAGCAACTTTTTTAGTCTTTTCGGAAAATTAAAATTAGATACTTACGATAACAAGTATCTACCAAACGAAGGGTTTTTGTTTGATGGCGATTTCCATTTGTATCTATCGTCATCAGATTTTAACAACAATTTTTCACAATTTTCTTTTGCAAAGGCAAAAATTGGATATGCGCTAAAAATGTCTAATAAAGTAGCTGTAATTATTGGCTCTGAAGGTGGATTTAAAATTGGAGATGACTCTAATAACTCATTAAATTTTGCATTAGGCGGTTATGGTAATAATTTTATAAACAACTTTATATCATTTTACGGGTATGATTACCTTTCTATTACGGGGAGTGGTTTTGTAAAGGGGAGTTTAGATATTGACTATGAGATATTCCAAAACCAACATATTATTTTATCAGCAAATTTCGCTAATGTTGGTGACAATATTTTTGATAATGGCGAATGGTTTACTAGACCAGATTACACAGGCTATGCCATAGGGTGTTCTACTGAAACTTTTTTAGGACCTATAGAAGTAAAATACTCATGGTCGCCAGAAGCCAATAGTGGCAAATGGTTTTTTAATCTTGGGTTTTGGTTTTAAGTAAAAACAATAAATTTTTTACGATATTTGTAATCTTATGAAACTCTATTGGATCGATTTATTACAATTTCTACACTATCTTATCAAGAGAAATCCAGAATAGACAAGCATTTTGTATCTTTATATAATGCTAAACCTTAGACACTAAATTTTGAGCAATGATTATTGGTCACTGAGCGAAGTCGAAGTGAATTATTAACTTTTTAACTTAATAAAATGCCACGTTATCATACCTTAGGTAATATACCGCCTAAACGCCATACAACATTTAAAAAACCTGACGGAGGCTTATACCAAGAAGAATTATTTGGAACTGCTGGTTTTGCAGGAATGGCATCGCTGCTGTACCATTTATACCCACCGACTGTAGTAACTCAAATTAAAGACAAAGGTTCTATAGCACCTAAAATTGCTATTGAAAAAAACATGAAAGCCTTAAGTTTTAAGGGATTTTCATTGCCACAGGAAAACGATTTTTTGGAGAGTAGAAAGACCTTGTTTGTAAACAACGATTTACATATTGGGCTTGCAGCACCAAAAACGTTTTCTAAAGAGTATTTCTATAAAAATGGTGATGCTGATGAGATGCTATTTATTCACGTTGGCTCTGGAACACTTCGTACAAATTATGGAAATATTACCTTTAAATATGGCGATTATTTAATTATTCCTAAAGGCACCATTTATCAAATAGATTTTGATACTGAAGACAATAGAATTTTATATATAGAATCTTTTCAACCTATTTTTACGCCTAAGCGGTATCGTAATAATTTCGGTCAACTTTTAGAGCATGCACCATTTTGCGAACGTGATATGCGTTTGCCAAAAGATTTAGAAACACACGATGAAAAAGGAGAGTTTCTAATAAAGATTAAAAAACAAGGGAATTTATGGGAATATAAATACGAGACCCATCCTTTTGATGTTGTTGGCTGGGACGGATTTAACTATCCTTATGCGTTCTCCATTCATGATTTCGAACCCATTACAGGACGCATTCATATGCCTCCTCCAATTCATCAAACCTGGGAATCTGTTGGGTTTGTAGTGTGTAGTTTTGTGCCGCGTTTGTATGACTATCATCCAAAAGCAATTCCTGCACCATATCATCATAGTAATATTGATTCAGAAGAATTATTATATTATGTAGATGGCGATTTTATGAGTAGAAATAATATAGAAAAAGGACAAATAACGCTACATCCTGGAGGCGTGCCACATGGACCACATCCTGGAGCAATTGAACGAAGTATTGGTAAAACAAAAACAGAAGAGTTGGCTGTAATGATAGATCCTTTCAGACCAATGTCTATTACCGAAGAAGCATTAAAATTACAAGTAAAAGACTATCATAAGTCTTGGTTAGAATAAACCGTTATTCCTGCCTTTTGCAGGAATCCTAAAAAATAATACAATGGCAACAGAAATAAAAGATTTACACAATTTACAGAACACAGAATATTCATTAAAAAAATTATTTAAAGATGCCGAAGATTTCCTTCCGTTATTAGGAACAGACTATGTAGAGTTATATGTTGGGAACGCAAAGCAATCAGCTCATTTTTATAAAACTGCTTTTGGATTTCAATCGGAAGCTTATGCTGGTTTAGAAACGGGAATGAAAGATAGAGTGTCGTATGTTCTTAAACAAGATAAAATACGATTAGTATTAACGACATCTTTAAAAGAAGGTGGTGTAATTAACGAACATATTAATAAACATGGCGATGGTGTAAAAGTAGTAGCTCTTTGGGTGGAAGATGCAACTAAAGCTTGGGAAGAAACTACAAAAAGAGGCGCAAAGTCGTTTATGAAACCAACCCGTGAAGAAGACAAAAATGGACATGTTGTGCGTTCGGGTATTCATACTTACGGGGAGACAGTGCATATTTTTGTAGAGCGTAAAAATTATAATGGCATCTTTTTACCAGGGTTTAAAAAATGGGAATCACATTACAATCCAGAGCCAGTGGGGTTAAAATTTATTGACCATATGGTTGGTAATGTAGGGTGGAACGAAATGAATACATGGTGCGAGTTTTACGATAAAGTCATGGGTTTTGCTCAAATTATTTCGTTTGATGATAGTGATATTTCTACCGAGTTCACAGCCTTGATGAGTAAAGTAATGTCTAATGGTAATGGACGTATTAAATTCCCAATAAATGAGCCTGCTGAGGGTAAGAAAAAATCACAAATTGAAGAATACATCGATTTTTATAATGGTGCAGGCGTACAGCATATTGCAGTAGCTACCAATGATATTGTAGCAACAGTTTCAGCGATGCGAGATAGAGGTGTTGAATTTTTATACGTTCCAGAAAACTATTATGACGATTTATTAGAACGGGTTGGAGATATTGACGAGGATGTTGAGGTACTTAAAGAACATGGTATTTTAATTGATAGAGATGATGAAGGGTACTTATTGCAATTATTCACAAAACCAGTTGTAGATAGACCAACTATGTTTTTTGAAATTATTCAGCGCAAAGGCGCACAATCTTTCGGTAAAGGAAATTTTAAAGCATTGTTTGAAGCTATTGAAAGAGAGCAAGAAAATAGAGGCACACTTTAGCTAAAGTGTAATTAACTTTAAAAAACTCTATCATAATTTTGATAGAGTTTTTTCGTTTAATAAAAATATTTTAGAATAACTGGTAAATTACTGTTAAGAACTTTGAATAATAGTAGATGGTTTTAGGGAATTTTCTATTTTTGGAATAGTAATTGTAATTTATTCAGTAATGCAGACACTAAATCAATAAATAAGTTACATTACATTAACCTACTATATGAAAAAAATACAACTCTTAATAATAGCACTTTTAATAGCTCAAGGCTCTTTTTCCCAAGAAGAGACAGCTTTTGATACAGGAGAATGGTTTAAATTTAGAATGAGTTATAGTGGCTGGATGAAAGCAGGAAACGCAACACTTCTAATAAAAGATGATGTCATAAATAAAAAACCCGTGTATCACGTTGTTGGCAAAGGGTGGACTACAGGAGCAATTAAATGGTTTTTTAAAGTAAAAGATAGATATGAAAGCTATTTTGATAAGCAAACGGGCTTACCCTATAAATTTATTAGAGATATTAATGAAGGAGGTTATACCAAAAAACTAGAAATTGAGTTCGACCAAGTTAATCATAAAGCATATATAAAGGATAAAAAGCACAATAAGAACTTTGTTATAGATACCAAACCCAATATTCAAGATATGGTTTCGGCATATTATTATTTAAGAAACAAAATAGATGTAGATAAATTAAAACCTGGTGATGAAATTGAAACAGATATGTTTTTTGATAAAGAAAATTATGGTTTTAAACTTAAATACCTTGGACAAGAAACCATAAGAACTACTTTTGGAAAAGTAAAAACATTAAAGTTTAGACCCTATGTTATGGCAGGACGTGTTTTTAAAGAAGAAGAAAGTTTAACGCTGTGGGTCTCAAATGACAAAAACCGTATACCTTTGCGTATCAAAGCCGATTTAGCTATAGGATCCTTAAGAGCCGATTTAGAAGCTTTTAAAGGATTAAAGCATTCATTTAAAATAGTAGTTGATTAATTATGCAAGACCAACCAAATTACGATTCTATATTAAACGAACTTCATAAGAAATACGATGATATAAATCAAGATACCGAAACACATTTAGAAGGGCTTTTACATAGTAAGCCCATAACGTATTGGGATTATATCCATACAGATGCCTTATTGAGTCTTCAAATTCAGCGCACAACTTTGCCAGATGAAATGGTGTTTATAGGTTATCATCAAATCAATGAACTTATTTTTAAAATGATTCTTTGGGAAATTCAGCAAGTTGCTGAGAACGAAGATTTAAATACGGTATTTTTTGAAAACAAATTAATGCGTGTGAGTCGTTATTTTGATATGCTGTCTACTTCATTTAATATTATGCGAGAAGGCATGGATGTAGCGCAGTATAATAAATTTAGACATACACTTACACCTGCAAGCGGATTTCAAAGTGCACAATACCGTTTAATAGAATTTGCTTCAACAGAGCTAATAAACTTAATTGATTATAGATTTAGAAAAACCATTGATAGAAATACACCTTTTGAGCATGCTCTTGAGCATTTATATTGGCAAGCTGCAGGAAAAGACTATAACACAGGTGAAAAATCTACGCTGCTTATTAATTTTGAAAAACGGTATAAAGAAGAGTTTATAACCTTTATGAAGGTATATAACACCAAAAATTTATGGTCAAGATTTAAAGAACTTCCTGAAGCAGATCAAAAAAATGAAGATTTGGTAAAAGCAATGCGTCATTATGATTATACTGTAAATGTATCTTGGGTAATGGCACATTACAATGCAGCAAAGCATTATATTTTAGGCGAAGATGGAGACGGAGAAGCAACAGGAGGAAGCGATTGGCAAAAATATATGCATCCAAAGTATCAAAAACGTATATTTTTTCCAGAACTTTGGAGCCCAGAAGAATTAGATAATTGGGGAAAGGATGTTTAATTACATTAATAAAATAAACAATATGCAGATAAGGTTAATAGCGTTAACTTTTTTAGGATTAATCATGTTCACTTCGTGTAAGGAAGATGTGAAAGCTAATGATTTACCTATACAAGATTTAGTAGTAAAAAAGGAAATAGAAAAATTTGAATTTGGATTTAAGCTTAACGACTTTATAGTTGTAAGAGATACGATAAAAAAGGGAGACAGTTTTGGCGAAATTCTAGAGCGTAATAAAATAGGCTATCCGCAAATTTTTCACATTGCAGAAAAAGCTAAAGACACTTTTGATATTAGAAAACTTCAAATTGGAAGACCATATACCTTACTTTTTTCTAAAGACTCATTACAACTACCACAATGTTTTATCTATCAACGAACTCGAGAAGAATACGTTGTTATAGATTTTCAAGATTCAATTACACAAGCATACATAAAAAGAAAGCCTATAAAATATGTAGAAAAAGAAGCTTCAGGAGTTATAACAAGTACCATTTCTGAGGCATTAGACGAGCAAGGGATTAGTATGGTTTTAGCTTACGATATGTCCGATATTTATGCTTGGACTATAGATTTTTTCCGCCTTCAAAAAGGAGATCGATTTAAAGTGATTTATACAGATAAATATATAGATGATACTATTTACGCAGGAATTCATGATATTAAGGCAGCATATTTTGAGCATAAAAAAGAACCTTTTTATGCCTTTGAATTTAAAACAGATGATGATAAAGGATTAGTCGATTATTTTGATGAAGAAGCAAAAAATTTACGTCGCGCATTTTTAAAAGCACCTGTACAGTATAAGCGTATTTCATCGCGATATAACTTACGGCGAAGAATAGCGTATTACGGAAATAGAATTCGTCCGCATAAAGGCACTGATTTTGCAGCTAATGTTGGCACACCAATTATGGCAACGGCTAATGGAACAGTAGTAAAATCTGCCTACGATAGAGGTAATGGAAACTATGTAAAAATCAAGCATAACTCTACCTATTCTACTCAATATCTTCATATGAAAAAGCGTAAATCAAAAGTTGGAGATTTTGTAAAACAAGGCGACGTTATTGGTTGGGTTGGTATGACAGGAAATACTGGAGGACCTCATGTGTGCTATCGTTTTTGGAAAAACGGAAGACAGGTGGATCCTTTTAAGCAAAAATTACCAGAAGCAGAGCCAATTTCAGACAGTTTAAAGATAAAATATTTAGAATTTATTAAACCACTAAGAGCACAATTAGATGCTATTCAATTTATAGATGAGATGTCTCAAGACCAAGAAGCAGAAACCCTTGTAACACAAACGGATTAAATGGCTTTAAAGAATATAAATCCAACACAAACTAAGGCATGGCGTAAATTAGAAGAACATTTTGCTACAATTAAAGATGTTCATATGATGGAATGGTTTAATATGGATGTTGAAAGAGCTAATCGTTTCACAATTAAATGGGACGATTTTTTTGTAGATTATCTAAAAACAGAATCACGCAGGAAACTATTGATGTTTTTTTAGAATTGGCAGAGGAAGTTGATTTAAAAGATGCAATTTCTAAATATTTTTCAGGAGATAAAATAAATCAAACCGAAAATAGAGCTGTTTTACATACTGCATTACGAGCAAAAGAAAGCGATAAAATTTATGTTGATGGACAAAATATAATTCCAGAAATTTATCAAGTAAGACAAAAAATAAAAGCTTTTACAAATCAAGTTGTAGATGGTAAACGTAAAGGATTTACAGGAAAATCGTTTACCGATATTGTAAATATTGGTATTGGCGGTTCAGACCTTGGACCTGCAATGGTTGTTGAAGCACTTCAGTTTTATAAAAATCACATAACAACACATTTTGTAAGCAATGTTGATGGTGATCATGTTAATGAAATTCTTAAAAAAATAAATCCAGAAACAACACTGTTTGTTATTGTTTCTAAAACGTTTACTACTCAAGAAACACTATCTAATGCAAATACAATTCGCCAATGGTTTTTACAATCAGCTTCCGAAAATGATATTTCTAAACATTTTGTAGCAGTTTCTACCAATATAGAAAAAGTAAAGGCTTTTGGAATTGAGGAAGGTAATATTTTTCCAATGTGGGATTGGGTAGGTGGTCGATTTTCGTTATGGAGTGCTGTTGGTTTAAGCATAAGTTTATCTGTTGGGAACGATAATTTTGAGAGGTTACTTGAAGGAGCACATAAAATGGATGTGTATTTTAAAGAAGAACCTTTTGAAACAAATATTCCGGTAGTATTAGCCTTTATTAGCATTTGGTATAATAATTTTTTTGAAGCTGAAAGCGAAGCAATAATTTCGTACTCACAATATTTAAATCAATTTGCTACATATCTGCAACAAGCCATAATGGAAAGTAATGGTAAAAGTGTAGATAGAAATGGGAATCCTATTAATTATCAAACAGGAGCAATAATTTGGGGAGAACCAGGCACAAATTCACAACATGCTTTTTTTCAGTTAATACACCAAGGGACTAAGTTAATCCCAGCAGATTTTATTGGGTTTGTTAAAAGCTTACATGAAAATAAAAGCCATCAAGACAAACTCATGTCAAATTTCTTCGCCCAAACTGAAGCCTTATTGAAAGGAAAGTCAAAAGAAGAAGTTTTTCATGAATTGGAAAACTTAAATTTATCTAAACAGGCTAAGGAACAATTATTATCATTTAAAGTGTTTGAAGGAAATAAGCCCACAAATACTATTTTTATAGATAAGCTAACACCGGAAAGTTTAGGAAAACTTATTGCTATGTATGAACACAAAATATTTGTACAAGGTGTTATTTGGAATATATTTAGCTACGACCAGTTTGGGGTAGAATTAGGGAAGCAACTTGCAGGAAATATCTTAAATGAGTTAGAAAACACTTCAAAAACAAACCATGATGCTTCTACAACTACACTTATAGAGTACTACAAAAAATTCTATATATAATTTTAACAACTAAAACGTTTTCGTTATTATAAAAAAGTAGTATATTGAATCTTGGTAGAAATTGTTAATATTTAGTTAATATAGAATAATTAATTATTCCTATTTTTGCCGTAAAACAAACTAATCTTAATTTTTTAATATGAAAAAAATTACTCACTTTTTATTAATTGCTGTAGCTTTAGTGTACTCTACTGCGGCAATAGCACAAAGTACAGTTACAGGAACTGTTTTAGATTCTGAAACTAACACTCCTCTTCCAGGAGTAAACGTAATCGAAAAAGGAACTACAAATGGAGTTTCTGCCGATTTTGATGGGAATTTCACTTTAAAGACAGAGTCAACAGATGCAATTATCGTGATTTCTTATGTAGGTTTTTTAAGTCAAGAGATTTCTATTTCAGGAGACACAGACCTTGGAAACATTATGTTAGAGCCAAGTCCATTTGGACTAGACGAAATTAACATTATTGCTTCTGTAGCAGTAGACAGAAAGACACCAGTAGCGGTATCTACAGTTAGGGCTGAGGAAATAGAATTAAAATTAGGGTCTCAAGAGTTTCCTGAAATTTTAAAATCTACTCCAGGAATTTTTGCCACAAGAGCAGGTGGAGGTTTTGGAGATGGTAGAATTAACGTTAGAGGATTCTCCTCAGTAAATGTTGCGGTTTTAATTAATGGTATTCCAATTAACGACATGGAAAATGGTCGTGTATTCTGGTCCAATTGGGCTGGTTTGGGTGGAGTAACTAGCCAAATGCAAGTGCAAAGAGGTCTAGGAGCTTCAAAATTAGCAGTGCCATCTGTTGGAGGTACTATTAATATAATTACAAGAACCACAGACGTAGAAGCTGGTGGGAATGTGTTTGCCGATGTAGGAAACGATAGAAGAAGAAAGTATGGATTAATGTACTCTACAGGTTTAATGGATAACGGTTTTGCAGTAACCATAGCAGCAGATAAGACTGATGGTGATGGTTATGTAGATGGAACACAATTTACTTCGGTTTCATATTTTATTAATATATCAAATAGAATTAACGACCAACATAAATTGTCTTTTTCAGCTTTTGGCGCTAAACAACGTCATGGACAAAGACAAAATAGAAGTTTAATTTCTACCTATAGAGAAAGTGAGAGAGGCATCAAATACAATCCTGATTGGGGTTATAAAAATGGTCAAGTAACAAGTATTGAAGACAATTTTTATAACAAACCACAATTATCTTTAAATCACTATTGGACTATTAGTGATAAAACAACTCTTTCTACTGCAGCTTATGCTTCTTGGGGATCAGGAGGTGGAGGTGGAACTCTTGGCAGTAATCTTGATGGTCAAGATGGTAGATTTAAGTTTGATAGTAATGATTATAAAATAGGAGTTTTAGGACCAGTAGATTTAGATAGAATTGTAAGAGAAAATATTGCCAATGGCGCCAATGGGTCATCGGCAGCATTAAGAGCATCGAGAAATGATCATAGTTGGTATGGAGTGCTTTCTACATTAAAAACAGATTTATCCGACAATCTTGTATTGTTAGCAGGAATTGATTTTAGAGACTATGTTGGGAAACATTTTAGAGAAGTTACTGATTTGTTAGGTGGACAATTTATTATTAATGATGGCGATGTAAATAACCCATTAAACCCTGCTAGAGTAGGAGATAAAGTAAATTATTGGAACGATGGTAAAGTAGGTTGGCTCGGACTTTTTACTCAACTAGAATACACCAAAGATAAATTAAATACCTTTTTATCCCTATCAGGATCTAACACATCGTACAAAAGAATAGATTATTTTAATTACACACCTGACGATCCATTACGAGCAACAGATCGTTTTAATTTTTTAGGGTTTAGTGTTAAAGGAGGTGCAAATTACAACTTAAATGATAAGCATAATATTTTTGCTAATATAGGATATTTTGAAAAAGCGGCTGATTTTAGAGCTGTTTTTCCTAATTTTAATAACGAAGATATAAATGCTAATGCAGAAAACGAAAAAATTACCAGTTTTGAAATTGGTTATGGATTTAGAGGCGAAAAATTTGCAGCAAATGTAAATCTATATAGTACGCAATGGAAAGACAGGACATTATCTAGGTCTTTCGAACAACCAGATGGTACTTTTGCATCTGCCAATATTTTAGGAGTTAATGCATTACATAAAGGTATAGAGTTAGATTTCACCTATAAGGCAACAGATAAATTTACACTTACAGGAATGGCTTCTTTTGGAGATTGGAGATGGCAAAACGATTTAAGGGATATTCAAATTTTTGATGAAGAACAAAACCTTATTGATACGGTTAATATTTTTATTAAAGATCTTCGTGTTAGTGATGCCGCTCAAACCACAATGGCACTTGGAATGAATTTAGAAGTGATGCCAAGAACTAACCTTACTATAGATTATAATTATTTTGATAATCTTTATGCGCGATATAATCCAAATGATAGGGGAGTTGAAGGTGCACCAGAAGCGTGGAAATTACCTGATTACGGAACGTTTAATGTCTTTTTAAGACATAGCTTTGATTTAGGAGAATTTGATGCAACATTAACAGCTAGAATGTATAATGTTTTTGATACTAATTATATTCCAGATGCCTTAGATGGTAGTGCTTCAGACGCTGCTACTTCACTAGTTTGGTTTGGAAACGGAAGAACGTTTAATATCGGTGTAAAAATTAATTTTTAAAATATTGTAACATGAAAAGAATAATATATTTATTAGTAATTATAGGTGCAACTTTCACGGGTTG
>JAADHG010000027.1 GCA_013151975.1 Chlorobiota bacterium
TATTGGTAATAATGGCAGTTTTTTTAAAAATCCAATTGTTTCTAAAACTCAATTTAAAGAATTAAAGGTTAACTTTCCTGAGATGCCAAGTTATATAATATCAGATACTGAAGTAAAAATCCCCGCAGGTTGGCTTATTGAACAATCCGGTTTTAAAGGGAAACAGTTTGGCAATTACGGGGTGCACAAAAATCAAGCTTTGGTGTTGGTAAACTATGGAGGTGCCAAAGGCGAAGATATTTTTAAGCTCTCAAAACTCATTCAATCAACAATCAAACGGCTTTTTAATATCACTTTAGAAGCCGAAGTAAATATTATATAGCATTTTTTAGCGTTACTAAAGAAAACATTTTTAAACTCAATCTTTTAAAATTAATAGTACTGGTACGATTGTTGTCTTGTTTTTATTAATTTTATAGCAATGTCTTTAAAAAAATAAGCTTTATTTATATATTAATTTTACATTTCAATCTTGGTTTCAAAATTAGAGCAACATATAGTTAATCTGCTACAGGAAGGTGATAAACGTGCCATTCCGTTAATCTATGAGAATTACTCCCATTCGCTTTTAGGTGTTATTTCAAAGATAACTCATGATGAAGCAATGGCACAAGATGCACTTCAAGAAAGTTTTATAAAAATATGGCGTTATTCCAAAAAGTACGATCCTAGCAAAGCAAAATTGTTTACTTGGTTGTACCGAATTGCAAGAAACACAGCAATTGATAAATTAAGAAGTCATAATATTAAATTTGAAAAAGAAGTCCAAATTGCCAATACTAACGTATATAAATTATCAACATCTGGTTTAAATCAAGACACCATTGATTTACAAAAGCATGTTGCCACTCTAGATTTAAAGTATCAAACTGTGTTAAAAGCCTTGTTTTTTGAAGGTATGACACAGCAAGAAGCTAGCGATGAATTAGACATTCCGTTGGGCACAATTAAATCTAGATTAAAAATTGGATTACGAGAATTAAAAAAAATCTATAATCCTTAAAACGTACAGTCATGAAAAATAATGTACAATCATTTTTAGAATCTGGTTTACTAGATAAGTACTTAATAGGAGCTACAACAGTCACAGAAACTGTAGAAGTAGAATCGTTTATTGCTAAACACCCAGAAGTAAAAGAAGAGTACGATATATTACAGGATCATCTTGAATTGGTTTCAAAAACACAAGCCATTAGGCCTCCATCTTATACCTTAGATGTAATTATGGATGCTATTAATGACAAACCCGTTGTACAACTTCATCCAACTCGGAGAGCACCTTTTTGGTTTAGTATTGCTGCAAGTATAGCAGCACTTGTTTTTGCAGGAACATCTTATTTGTTTTACAATCAAAATCAAAAGCTTTTAAATGAAAACAATACCATTGCTGATGAGATTTTTGATTTGAGAGACGACATTAACAATAATAATGATAAGCTTGATGATGTGATGCGACAATTTATGAAGCTTAATAATCCTGAAACGGAAAAATATGTATTGCGTGGTAATGACAGAGCTAAAGATTTAAAAACTGTAGCTTATATAAATCCTATTGATAAGTCATCAATGATTGATGTAGTTTCTTTACCTGAACTTTCTGAAGAACAGTGTTACCAAATGTGGGCACAATTGCAGGATAAAATGGTAAACTTAGGTATTCTTGATATGTCAGATCAAAAATTAAAATCTGTACCTTATATTGAAGATGCATTGAGTTTAAATATTACTATAGAGCCAAAAGGTGGTAATAAAAATGCTTCTCTTGAAAATTCGGTTGCTGAAATACCTCTAAAAAAAGACAACTAGCACATACTATTTTTGTTAAGATTTAACTAAAATCACAGCTAATCGCCGTGATTTTTTAGCTGTTATAATTATGAATTATTTAGCATTTGAATTGACACATTTGATGTTCTTTAATCATAAAAATCGTATCTTTGTATAAATTACTTTTCTTATGAAACTACTTATAATCACATTAGTTTTATTAGGCTTAGCCATAGCTGGAATAGCCATTAAACTTTGGGCAAAAAAAGATGGTAAATTTGCTGGAACTTGTGCAAGTCAAAACCCTGCAATAAATAAAGATGGAGAATCTTGTAGTTTTTGTGGTAAAACACCAGATCAGTTTAAAGATTGTGATGAACCACAACATTCTTAACTAAACAATGCTTGTATTAGATATCTTATTTTACACATTTATTGTTGTAGTTTGTGTTCAATTTATTTATTACGGGCTAATCTTTCCAAGATTTGCTTTTTCAAAATCTAAAAGAAACACCAAAAAGAAGATTCCAATTTCCATTCTTATTTGCGCTAAAAATGAAGCAGAAAATTTAAAACAATTCCTTCCATATATTTTAGAACAAAAATACTCTGATTTTGAAGTGATTTTAATTAATGATGCTTCAAAGGATAACACCTTAGAGGTTATGAAATCTTTTAAGGCTAAACATGACAATGTAAAAATTGTTGATGTAAAACCTATTGAAGCATTTTGGGGAAGCAAAAAATATGCATTGACACTTGGTATAAAAGCAGCTTCACATAATTTTTTATTGTTTACAGACGCCGATTGTAAACCACTTTCAAAATATTGGATTAAAGAAATGAGCAGTTGTTTTACTAATTCTAAAACTTTAGTGTTAGGCTACGGTGCATATAAAAAACAAAAGTACAGTTTGGTTAATACCATAATTAGATTTGAAACGCTAATGACAGCAATTCAATATTTTTCTTATGCCAAAATAGGAATCCCGTATATGGGAGTAGGCAGAAATTTAGCCTACAGAAAAGAAACATTTTTTAATGCCAATGGTTTTATGAATCATATGAACGTTCGTTCCGGTGATGACGACTTATTTGTTAACCAAGTAGCTACTTCTAAAAACACAGCTATTTGCTTTACAAAAAATAGCATTACTAAATCACTGCCTGAACCAAACTTTAAAGCTTGGTTTAACCAAAAAAAGCGGCATGTTTCTACCGCAAAACACTATAAGCTTAAACACAAATTTTTATTAGGTCTTTTTTACTTATCTCAACTTCTCTTTTGGAGTTTAAGTATTATTTTAATTTCACTTTTATTTCAATGGAAAATTGTTATTTCTCTTTTTATATTAAGAATTCTTATTCAATATGTTAGCGTAGGAATTTCAGCAAAAAAGTTAAATGAGCTTGACACTATTTTTATCCTCCCTTTTCTAGATTTATTTTTAGTTTTCTCACAATTGGTTATCTTTATCTCTAATCTTGTGTCAAAGCCAAATCATTGGAAATAAAAGAAGCCATAAACAAAGCCAAACAGAATGATCAAAAAGCGTTTAATTATCTATTAGACGTATTTTGGGATGATGTATATGGTTTTCAATTAAAACGCATTAACAATGAGAATGATGCTGAAGATATTACCATTCAAACATTTTCTAAAGCCTTTGATAAAATTGCAACTTTTAATGATGAATACAAGTTTAAAACATGGTTAATCACCATTTCAAAAAATATACATATTGATTTAATTCGTAAAGAAAAGAAAAGCATTTCTACAGATAATGACGATACCATATACAAAGTTTTAGACGAATCTCCTTCACCAGAAGACAAAATTATTACCGAACAAAATTTAGCTAAATTACTACGTGATTTAAAAAAATTAAAACCTCATTATCAAGAAGTAATAAACTTAAGATACTTTCAAGAATTGAGCTACCAAGAAATAGCTAACGCTTTAAATGAACCCATAAGCAACATTAAAGTTAAGCTACTTAGAGCTAAAAAATTATTAGCCGAAATTATTCAGAAAAATTAATGAAATTTACTCTTAAAAATTTAGGGCCAGGGCTATTGTTTGCAGGTGCCGCCATTGGTGTATCTCATTTAGTACAGTCAACTAGAGCTGGTGCCGACTTTGGACTAGGACTACTTTGGGCATTACTTTTAGTAAATTTATTTAAGTATCCTTTTTTTCAATATGGCCCAAGATACGCTTCGGCAACTGGTGAAAGTTTATTAGATGGCTATAAAAAAATGGGTAATGGTATTTTAATTACATATTACATTCTCACGTTTGCTACTATGTTTACCATTCAAACTGCAGTTACCATAGTTACAGCAGGATTAGCATCGTCTCTATTTGGAGATTTTATTAGTATTGAAGTATGGACGGTTATTATTATTGCCATTTGTTTACTATTACTAATTGTTGGTCGCTATAAATTATTGGATGTACTTATTAAAATTATTATAGTCATTCTAACTCTTAGTACAATTGCTGCTGTAGTTACTGCATTAGTAAATAGTGAAACACCTATTTCATTTGCTCAAGTATTACCAGAGAACTCTCTAGAAATTGGATTTTTAATAGCATTTATGGGGTGGATGCCTGCGCCTTTAGATATTTCGGTATGGCACTCTCTTTGGGCAATTGAAAAACGTAAAAATGATAGTGCTTTTAATGCCAAATCTGCGTTATTCGATTTTAACATAGGTTATATAAGCACTATTATTTTAGGTATTGGTTTTGTGTTTCTAGGATGCTTAGTTATGTTTAATAGCGGCGAAACTTTTAGTAAATCTGCTGGAGTATTTTCAAGCCAATTGATTGAAATGTACACAGCAAGTTTAGGAAATTGGGCTTATATTATAATTGGTATCGCTGCTTTTACTACTATGTTTAGCACCACGCTTACAACCCTTGATGCATCACCAAGAGCTATGCATAGAACAACGCAATTACTTTTTAAAAGCGCTTTTAAAAGAGGTTACCTTTTTTGGATTTTAACTTTAGCTGTTGGCACAATAGTTATCTTTTTTGTTTTTGCTTCAGAAATGGGGTTTCTCATAAAAATAGCAACCATTTTATCATTTCTTACGGCGCCTTTTTATGCCATTATCAATTACAAACTAATTAGCAGTAAGCATACACCTAAGAGCGCTAGACCATCGTTAAAAATGCATATACTTAGCTGGTTAGGCATCTTTTTCTTAATAGGGTTTAGTATTTGGTATCTCACCATATTATAGCATTTTATTTATGTAATACTTTGTATCTTTGCGTCCACATTTGTAATACATAATGAATACAAAAACAACTTCAAATATATTACCAGAACGTCAAGCTAAACCAAAATGGCTTCGCGTTAAATTACCTACTGGAAAAAAATATACCGAGCTTCGTGGTTTGGTGGACAAATACAGTTTAAATACTATTTGTGTTTCTGGGAGTTGCCCTAATATGGGCGAATGTTGGGGAGAAGGAACTGCAACATTTATGATTCTTGGTAACATTTGTACACGTTCTTGTGGTTTCTGTGGTGTTAAAACTGGAAGACCTGAAACTGTAGATTGGGACGAACCTGAAAAAGTAGCGCGTTCTATTAAACTCATGAAAATTAAACATGCTGTATTAACAAGTGTAGATAGAGACGACCTAAAAGATATGGGAAGTATTATGTGGACTGAAACTGTTAAAGCGGTTCGTAGAATGAATCCTGAAACAACTCTAGAAACATTAATTCCAGATTTTCAAGGTGTAGAACAACATTTAGACAGAATTCTTGCAGTTAGCCCTGAAGTGATTTCTCATAATATGGAAACTGTACGCCGGTTAACAAGAGAAGTACGCATACAAGCTAAATATGATAGAAGTTTAGATGTTTTAAAATATTTAAAAAATCAAGGACAACGTCGTACAAAAACTGGAATTATGCTAGGTTTGGGTGAAAAACGTGAGGAAGTTATAGAAACACTACATGAATTAAAAGATGCAAAAGTAGACGTAGTTACTATTGGACAATACCTTCAACCAAGTAAAAAGCACTTACCGGTAAAACAGTTTATTACACCTGATCAATTTGAAGAATACAAAGAGATAGGTCTTGATTTGGGGTTTAAACATGTAGAAAGTAGTGCACTTGTTAGATCTTCATATAAAGCTCAAAAACACATCAATTAATTATGATTAATATTGCCATAAATGGTTTTGGTAGAATAGGCAGACGTGTTTTTAGGTTGCTCCAAGAGCATAGTGATATTCAAGTTGTAGCTATTAATGACTTAGCCGATGCTAAAACCTTAAGTCATTTATTAAAGTACGACAGTATTCATGGTGTTTTCAAAGGCGATGTAAGTCATGATTCAAATCATATTATTGTTAATAACAGGAGTGTTACACTTATTAACCAACCCAATATAACCAATATCAATTGGAAACCTTATAATATAGATTTTGTAATTGAAGCTACTGGAAAATTTAAATCATCCGAAAAGCTTCAGCATCAT
Organism: Chlorobiota bacterium; assembly: GCA_013151975.1. GTDB lineage: Bacteria > Bacteroidota > Bacteroidia > Flavobacteriales > Flavobacteriaceae > JAADHG01. The sequence continues at coordinate 6,280 of JAADHG010000027.1, forward strand.
ATACAAAATGGAGCTTCCAAAGTTATACTAACAGTCCCTCCAACTGATGATTCTATAAAAACTGTTGTTTTAGGAATAAATGACCAAATACTAACTGGAGAAGAGCTTATAGTGTCTAATGCCTCATGCACAACAAATAATGCAGCTCCAATGATTAAAATTATAAACGATTTATGTGGTATAAAACAAGCGTACATAACTACGGTACATTCTTATACTACAGATCAAAGCTTACATGACCAACCACATCGTGACCTAAGACGCGCAAGAGCTGCAAGTCAATCTATAGTCCCTACAACTACTGGTGCTGCAAAAGCTTTAACAAAAATATTCCCAAGTTTATCTAATGTTATCGGTGGTTGTGGCATTAGAGTTCCCGTAGCTAATGGCTCATTAACAGATATTACTTTTAATGTTTCAAAAACAGTTTCGGTTGCTGATGTAAACAATGCCTTTAAGATTGCTTCTGAAACAACATATAAAGATATTCTAGAATATACTGAAGATCCAATTGTTTCTATCGATATTGTAGGAAATCTTCATTCTTGTATATTTGATTCTCTAATGACTTCGGTAATTGGAAACATGATAAAAATTATTGGATGGTACGATAATGAGACCGGATATTCTAGCAGAATTATCGATTTAATTTATAAATTATCCAAAAAATAATTTTCGGGCAAAATACATAAATATTAAAAAAAAGTGCATTTTATCGAATAAATAGTTATATTTGTCGATAAAATGACTTGAAATGTCCCGAATCAAATATTACATATTTGTTTTTTTAGTCTTATTTGTGACACCCTTTTATTCTCAAAATAACATTGAGGATGATGTTGCTTTAGAGCAAAATAGAATTGAAGTTTTTATTCAAAATGCCGAAACCGAAACTAAACAATCTAATTTCTACAGTGCTATAAATATTCTAGAAAAAGCATTTGAAGCTGCCGAAAAAATTAACGACAAAAAAAGCAAAGGCATAATTCTATCAAAAATTGCCAATCTACAATACCTTCTTAAAGATAATAAAGATGCTAAAGTTTCAATTATTAAGGCAATGGCTATACAAAGTGGTCTAGAAGATAAAGTAAACTTAGCAGTATCAAGATATACATATGGATTAATTCATTTAAAAGAAAAAGATTATAAGAATGCGCTTGATTATTTTAAATCTTCTAAAACAATTTTTGAAGAGGAAGGACTCCATGAATTTGTTGCAAAAGTTAATTTAAGTGAAGCTGAAGCATATATAGCTCAAAATAATCTGAGTAAAGCAAATGCTTTAGTTGATAAAGCTCTTATTCTATCAATAAAATACAAACTTCCTATAATTCAAAGTAATGCCTTAATACAAAGTGGTATTGTTGCTTTAAAGGAAAATAAATTAGACAAAGCATTAACTCAAATATCTGAAGGATCTTTATTAGCCAAAAGTAATAACGATTTGGAAACTTTAAACAAAAGTTATCATATTCTAAGTAATATTTACGAAAAAAAAGGTGATTATAAACTAGCCAACTCAAATTTAAAATTATATGTAAAACTAAAAGATTCCATTTCAAGTATAAAACTGGAAAATTTATCGCCTCAAAAAGCACAGTTAATTATAGATAATCAAGATGCTTTAATTCAGGATCAACTAGACGAAATAAACAAAAAAAAGGAATCAGATAGTTTAAGCAGATTAACTACAATTTTAAGTGTAGGACTAATTACAATACTTTCATTACTTACATTATCACTCTATAAGAATAACAATATTAGGTTAAAAACTAATAATATGTTATATCGTAAAAATGAAGAATTGTTAACCGAGAAAGAAAGAGCAGAAATTGCTGCAAAAACAAAAACAAATTTTTTATCTACAGTTACTCATGAGCTAAGAACACCATTATACGCAGTAACAGGCTTAACCAATATGCTCATGGAAGAAAACCCTAAACCTGAGCAAATACAGCATTTAAAATCACTTAAATTTTCAGGAGATTACTTATTAACTTTTATTAATGATATATTACAAATTAATAAAATTGAAGCAAACAAAGTAGAGCTTGATCCTGAAGTTTTCAACTTAAAAAATAAGGTTGAAAATGTTATTGCAGCTTTAAACAACTCTGCAATGGATAACAATATTTTTATCCATTTTGAGTACGATAAAAAATTGCCGGAAATATTTAATGGTGATCAATTAAAGATTTCTCAAATATTAATCAATTTAATAGGTAACTCCATTAAGTTTACTAAAGATGGAGATATATGGGTAAGAGTAACCCAATTAGCCAACAAGAATAAAACACATAGTATTCGTCTTGAAGTAGAAGATAATGGCATTGGTATTACTAAAGAAAAACAAGACAGCATGTTTGAAAGTTTCTCTCAAGGTTCGGTTCAAATAAACCGTAAATATGGTGGTACTGGTCTTGGTCTTTCAATTGTAAAAGGATTAATTAAAATTTTAAAAGGTAAAATTTACCTGAAAAGTGAATTAGGACAAGGCACAAGTTTCTTTGTTGAATTTCCTTTAAAAGAAGCCAAAGAAATAGCAGATGTTAAAAAGAAAGATTACGCAAAAGATTTAAATAATTTAGACCTAACTAACGTGAAAATACTTGTAGTAGAAGACAACAAGATTAACCAAATGATTACTAAGAAAATCTTAAACAAGATGAACTTAAATTGTGATGTGGTTGACATGGTGAAGATGCCGTTGAAAAAGTAAAAGAAGTTGAGTACGACATTGTTCTTATGGATATTCATATGCCTGGAATTAGTGGTTTAGAAGCAACCAAAATAATTAGAGGCTTTGATAAAGAACTTACAATTTTTGCGCTTACTGCTGTTACTTTAGAAGATAAAATGCCAGAGTTTGAAGAGGCTGGTTTTGACGATATCATCTCCAAACCTTTTAAGCAAGAAGACTTTGAAAAGAAATTATACGATGCTTTAGTTGCAAATAAAAAACCTGCTTCAGCTTAGTAGCTAGTTACAAATTGGCTAACTAACTTATTAAATTTTTCTTTTTCTAAAATTTCTGCTTCAATTGGCAAATAATACAATATGCTAGAATTTACACCGCTCCTTAATCTAGTAAAATCCTTTTCGGTGGTTAATATTATACTTTTACTATTAAACTTCTCTATTTCAGCAGCCGTAAACTCATGATGATCTTTAAAGTTTAAATGCTCAAAAACAAAACCTTGACCGTTCAAGAAATTTAATAAAGGTGCTGCATTAGCAATTCCTGTCACTAAAGTAAATTGTTCTTTTTTTAAGGCTTCAATTGGTTTACTATCTTCAATAGAATAAATTGTATCAGAGTAATTAATTGTACTAAAAAAAACTTGCTGTTTACGATGTGGTTTTAGCAATGTAATAATATTATTCTTTTCATCACTACTTAGGGTGTTAGGACATTTTGTGACTACAATTACATCTGCACGTTTTGCTCCAGACTTAGGCTCTCGTAAATCGCCTGTTGGTAGCGAAAAATCATTAATATAAAGCTTATCATAAGTAGTAAGAAGAATATTAAATCCAG
>JAADHG010000168.1 GCA_013151975.1 Chlorobiota bacterium
AATTCCTCGAAGAGTATATACTCAAAGTCACATTGAATATGTGATAGAAACTTTTGAAGAAATATTAAAAACAAAAGACCAAACCGTAGGAATTAAAATTGTTGAAGAACCTGAATTTCTTAGACATTTTACGGCAAAATTTGATAAAGTACAATCAGAAAGTGTAATAGCTTAAAGTAAACAGATGAAAGGATTTCACGATAAGGAAAAAGGATTTGGAATAACATACGAAGATATTTACCTCGTTAACGGAGCAAGAACTCCATTTGGAAAGTTATGTGGAACATTAGGGCAAGTTTCTCCAACAGATTTAGGGATTTACGCAACCAAAGCAGCGATTGAAAAATCTGGAATTACAGGTAAAGATATTGACCAATTGATGTATGCTAATATCGGACAAAGTTCTGCAGATTCTTACTTTTTACCACGACATGTAGGTTTATTTTCAGGTATTCCAGAAGGAGTTCCAGCAGTAATGTTGCAACGTATTTGTGGTTCTGGTTTTGAAACCATTATTTCTGGTGCTGAGCAAATTTCAATGGGTAAAGCAAGTACTGCATTATGTGGAGGTACAGAAAATATGACACTTTCTCCAACAGTAAGTTTTGGAAACAGAATGGGCTATGGTTTAGGAAGAATTGATTTTAAAGACATGCTTTGGGAAGCATTGAATGATACTGCTGCAGTTCCTATGGGATGTACAGCAGAAAACGTAGCTACTAAACATGGTATAACGAAAGAAGATGCTAACATTTTTGCAAAATCTTCAATAGATAAATATTTAGCAGCAAAAGAAAGAGGTTTTTTTGATGATGAGGTCATTAAAATGAATGCTACTGCTTTTGAAATTGAAGGATTAAATCCACGGAAAGTAAGATTACCAAGGAAAGTAATTGACTTTAATACTGATGAAAACGTTCGTCCAGCAGATTTAGAATCGATGGCAAAATTATCAACGGTATTTGCTAAAGATGGTGTTCAAACAGCCGCCAATTCAAGCGGAATTGTTGATGGAGCAGCTTCTGTAGTTGTAGCAAGTGGAGATTTTATAAAAGAAAAAGGCTTAAACCCATTATCGCGAATAGTTGCTTCTGCAACAAGTGCGTTAGACCCAAGAGTAATGGGATTAGGTCCTGTTCCTTCTATTCGTTTAGTATTAGAAATGGCAGGTTTAACAATTGATGACATAGGGTTGTTTGAAATTAACGAAGCTTTTGCAGCACAATTTATTGGTTGCGAAAAAGAGTTAGGCTTAAACAGAGATATCTGTAACGTAAATGGTGGAGCTATTGCTTTAGGTCACCCATTAGCAGCAACAGGAACTCGTTTATCATTAACATTATCAAGAGAAATGCAAGTAAGAGGTGTAAAATATGGTATTGCTTCAGCTTGTATTGGTGGTGGACAAGGAACAGCTATTTTATTTGAAAATCCTAACGCTTAAATAAAACGAAATGGGAAAAATGAAACAATGGCAAATGACAGCACTAAAGGAAGATTTTTCTTTGGTAGAGTCTGAACTGCCAACAATAGATGAAAATGAAGCAATTGTAAAAATTGCCGGATGTGGTGTTTGTCATACCGATTTAAGTTTTTGGCACGATGGTGTAAGAACAAAAATGGAAATGCCATTAACCTTAGGTCACGAAATTAGCGGAGTAGTTACAGAAGGTCCTGCTCAATGGGTAGAAAAAAATGTAATCATTCCAGCGGTCCTTCCTTGTGGAGATTGCGAATTATGTAACAAAGGAAGAAGTAATATGTGTCAGAATCAGTTAATGCCAGGGAATGATTTCCACGGTGGATTTGCAACACACATTAAAGTTCCTCACCAATATTTGTGCGAAGTACCAGATTCGTTATTAGAAAAATATGAGTTGGCTGAGGTTTCAGTTATTGCAGATGCGATTTCTACACCTTATCAGGTAATGAAAAAATCTGAATTAGAAGAAGGAGATTTAGCCATTGTAATTGGAGTTGGTGGAGTTGGTGTTTACGGAGCTTTAATTGCTAAGATTATGGGTGCTAAAGTTTTGGCTATTGACATTAATGATAAAAAATTAGCCAATGCCAAAAAGAATGGAGTAGATGCAACTTTAAATTCTAAAGGATTAGATTTTAAAGAAATTAAAGGTAAGGTAAGAGAAATTGCCAAAGAGTTAGGAGCTCCAAAATTTGGTTGGAAGATATTTGAATTTTCGGGAACAACTCCTGGCCAAGAATTGGCTTTTGGTTTATTAACGTTTACTTCAACATTAAGTATTGTAGGATTTACAATGGATAAAATGAATGTAAGGTTGAGTAACTTAATGGCATTTGATGCCAAATTGATTGGAACTTGGGGATGTAAACCAGAGTTATATCCTGAAGTAGTTGACTTAATTGCAACAGGGAAATTGGACATTAAAGATTTTGTAGAGACTTTCCCTTTATCACAAATTAACGAAGTATTTAAAAATACATTAGAACACAAATACGATAAACGTTCGGTTTTAGTGCCGGAGTGTTAATAATAATAATATAAAAAAAAGATATGGAATTACATAGCCACAATTTAGTAGAACACAACTACACAGATATTCTTTATGAATTAAGACCTGCAAAGGATGTTGAAGGAAACGAAGTGAAAGGATTGTTTAATGCTTGGATAATGTTAAACAATCCTGCACAATATAATTCATACACAACACAAGCAGTAAAGGAAATCATTTTAGCAATGAGAGAGGCTTCTAATGATAGAAGTGTTGTTGCTGTTGTTTTTACAGCAGTTGGTGATAAAGCATTTTGTACGGGTGGGAACACCAAAGAGTATGCAGAGTATTATGCAGGAAACCCTCAAGAGTATAAACAATATATGCGTTTGTTTAACGATATGGTTTCAGCTATATTAATGAATGATAAACCAGTTATTTGTCGTGCCAACGGTATGCGAATAGGTGGTGGACAAGAAATTGGAATGGCATGTGATTTTACCATAGCACAAGATTTAGCCAAGTTCGGACAGGCAGGACCAAAACATGGTAGTGCTCCTGATGGAGGATCTACGGATTTCTTACATCTATTTGTAGGTATCGAAAAAGCAATGGAATCTTGTACGGTTTGTGACCCATGGTCTGCTCACGAAGCTTTGCGATTAGGTTTATTAACCGAAGTTGTTCCTGCGTTGAGAATAGATGGTGAATTCACCAATAATCCAATGGTTAGAACGGACAGATGGATTTCTAAAAAAACAGGACAGATTATTTACGGATTGCCTAAAAAAGGAGATGCTTTGGCAGAAGGTAAAGCCATATTTAAATCTGGTGAAGTTGACCTATCGTTATTGGATGCCGCAGTTGAAAAAATGTGCACCAAATTAATGATGACATTCCCAAACTGTTTAAGCAAAACTATTAATTCTATCAGAAAGAAAAAATTAGAGCATTGGGATGCTAATAAAGAATCAAATAGAGATTGGTTAGCACTAAATATGATGACTGAAGCAAAAGCTGGTTTCAAAGCGTTTAATGATGGGCCAAGAGGAAATAGAGAAGTTGATTTCGTGAAATTAAGACAATTATTAGCTGAAGGAAAAGAGTGGGATGATTCAATTCATCAAGCTATTTCTCCACAGTTTCAAGAGGCATAAAACCAAACCGTCATTGCGAACGAAATGCAAAGGAGTGAAGCAATCTCATACTAATAAAAAAATGGAAAAACTAAAATTGAATTACTCACACAATGGAACTGTAGCCAACGTTATTTTAGATGATGGAAAAGGCAATGTGTTAGACAATGTAATGATGTTGGAAATGTTGGACTTGTTTGCTCAATTTAAAGGGAATAACCACATCAAGCTTATTACTTTCCAAGGAGAAGGAAAGCATTTTTCTTTTGGCGCAAGCGTACCTGAACACACCAAAGAATTTGCTGAAATGATGATTAAAACATTTCATAAAATCTTTTTTGAAATTATTGAAATGAGCATTCCTACTTTGGCAAAAATATCTGGACAATGTTTAGGTGGCGGAATGGAGTTAGCATTGGCTTGTAACTTTATGTTTGCCGATAAAACAGCTGTTTTAGCTCAACCAGAAATAATTTTAGGAGTATTCCCTCCTCCTGCATCTATTATGTTACCGTTAAAAATTGGTAATGCCAAAGCAGAAGAAATAATATTGACAGGTAGAAATATCAAAGCAGACGAAGGAGAACAAATAGGGTTATTAAATCAAGTTTTTGAGGATAAAGAGGCGCTAAATGCTGGAACTAAAGAATGGATAACAAAATATATAGTTCCTAAAAGTGCTTCATCTTTAAAATTTGGGGTTAAATCTGTTCGTACAACATTCAATTATATCATGCAAAATAAATTACCTATGCTAGAGTACATGTATATAAATCAGTTGATGGAGACCAATGATGCTAACGAAGGTATTAATTCATTTTTAGAAAAAAGAAAACCTGTTTGGGAAAATTGTTGACAAAATCCGTCATTGCGAATGTAGTGTAACCAGAATGAAGCAATCTCATTCTAATGAAAAGATTGCTTTGTGCCTCGCAATGACGAAATAAATAATAATGAAATGAAAAAGATAAACACAATAGGAGTAATTGGAGCAGGAACTATGGGCTCAGCAATTGCTCAAAAGTTTGCTCAAGAAGGATTTACCGTTTATTTAAACGATAGAGAACAACAATACATTGATAAAGGAATTGCTGGAATTAGAGAAATTTTAGAACAAGGCGTAGAGCGTAGGCTGTTTACTCAAGAGAAAGTAGAAGGAATTATCAATAACATTAAAGGGATAACCAATCAAGAAGATTTGAAGGTTTGTGATTTAATAGTAGAAGCTATTTTTGAAGATTTTGAAGTAAAAACAAACCTATTTAAAACCTTGGATGCAATTGTTCCTAATGATACAATATTAGCAACAAATACTTCCTCTTTTTCAGTTACTGAATTAGCCAAAGCTGTTTCTCATCCAGAACGTTTTGTAGGGCTACATTATTTCTTCCATGCTGCAAAAAACAGGTTGGTAGAAATTATTCCTGGAACAAAAACATCTCAAGAAACTTATAAAGCGATGCAGGTATTTTCTGTTCAATCTGGAAAAGATGCTATTACTACAAAGGATGTAAATGGTTTTGCTGTGAATCGGTTTTTCGTTCCTTGGTTAAATGAAGCGTGTAAAATGTTAGACGAAGGTGTTGGTACTATTGTAGAGATTGATACGGTTTGTATGAAAACATTTGGAATAGGAATGGGGCCATTTGCATTGATGAATGCAACAGGAGTTCCTATTGCATTGCATGCTCAAAAAACATTAGAACATTTTGGGCCATCTTATAAAATTGCTACAAAATTAGAAAAACAAGTTGCTTCAGGTAACGATTGGAGTTTAGAAGGGATGGATACTGTAACAGTTACACCAGAATTAACCAAAGCAGTTAACGATAGAATTTTAGGAGTTACTTTCTTTGTGTGTTCTCAAATATTAGCCGAAGGAATTTGTACTGCTGTAGATTTGAATAGAGGGGCGAAAATTGGTTTACGATGGAGAAAAGGACCAGTTGATTTGATGCAAAGTTTTGGAGAAGCAGAAGTGCAACGGATTGTTAATAAATTTGTCATATTGTATAGTGAGCCAACTCCAGTAGGAATTGAATCCAAAAACTGGGATATGGAATATGTAACCTTAGAAATCAAGGGAAGTAGAGCCATTATCACAATGTCTCGTCCAGAAAATATGAATGCTTTAAATGTAGAAGTATTGGCTCAATTGGATAATAAGTTTTCTCAAGCAGACGCTCGTGATGATATAGAAACAATAATACTTACAGGTTCCGGAAAGGCATTTGTTGCTGGAGCGGACATTAAGTTTTTTGTAAAAAATATAAAATCGAACACTATAGAAAATATTGTGGCTTTTACTAAATACGGTCAGAAAGTATTTGAAAAAATTGATGTATCATCAAAAAAAGTCATTATCATTTTAAATGGATTGGCTCTAGGTGGAGGAATGGAACTAGCACTTTGTGCCGATGTTCTTTTGGCAGTACCAAAAACTAAAATTGCTTTCCCAGAAACAGGAATTGGAATTTACCCAGGTTTAGGAGGAACACAACGTTCAGCTTTAAGAATAGGAAAAGGGTTAGCAAAGTACTTGGTTTTAACTGGTCAAATGCTAGGAGCAAAACAAGCCTTAGAAATTGGTTTGATAGATGGTATCATTCAACCTTCAGAGGTGTTTGATATTATTTCTGGAGCAAAAGAAGTTCCAGCAAAAGAAACAGTTAATCTTTCAGACAATTGGAAGGCAATTGAATCACTTTATTCAAAGAACAATTACAAGGCAATTATATCGGGAGAATATATCAACGGAGGAATGGAAGCTGATGCTGTTGCTAAATTGGGTAAAACAATGAGCTTTAAAGCTCCAATTGCAATGGATTTCTCAGAAGAATTAATTGATGCTGCTCAAGGGTCTACTTCTGAATTAGAAAAACTTACTGCTATTTTTACAACTAAAGACGCCTTATTAGGATTAACTTCTATTGGTAAAAAAGTAGAATATTCAGGAGATTAAAAAAAGGTGTTCTTTAATTTTTTATGCCTTCATTTTTTTAATTAAAAGAAGCAAATATACTACTTGGCTTTACTACATTTGTTATCTATGCTTTTTAAAACTCATAAAGTCTTCTTCATGGTTATTATGACAACTAGTTTTTTTAGTTGTAATAATAGTAAGAGTGAACAATATGTAGAAAAAAAAATCACACCACTTACTAATCATTGGGAGGTTGCTATTCCTAATCAAGAAATCCCAAAAGGGCTATCTTCTTTAAGTGCAGTACAATGTGGAGCTTGTCATCAACAACATTATCAAGAGTGGAAATTATCTACTCATGCAAATGCTTGGACAGACTTACAATTTCAGGCTGAACTTAAAAAAGAGTCGAGTCCGTTTATGTGCATTAATTGCCATATTCCGTTACAGAATCAACAAGAATACATAATTAAAGGATTAATAAATGGAGATATTTATCAACCAGTAAAAGAAAAAAACCCTCATTTTGATAAAGATTTACAGCAAGAGGGAATTAATTGTTCTTCTTGTCATGTAAGAAATAATGTTGTTATTGGACCAACAGGAACCAAAAAAGCACCACATAAAACGGTTAAGGATACTAAGCATTTGTCAGAGCAATTATGTATTTCTTGCCATAATGCTGTTGCGATAATTACACCAACTTTGGCTTGTACTTTTCAAACAGGAGATGAGTGGAAAGCTGGACCGTTTTATGGGAAAAAGAATTGTATTTCTTGCCATATGGAAGAAACGAATCGTGAAATTGTAGCTGGATATGGAGAGCGAAAAAGTAGGTTTCATTATTTTGCTGGATCAGGTATTCCAAAGCGTAAAGGATTAGAAACTAAAATGCTTAATGGTTTAGAATTTTATCCTCAAAAAGTTAAAGCTAATTATAAGCAAAATGAAGTGTTCAATTACACATTAAAATTAAAAAATGAAAATGCTGGTCATAAAGTTCCAACAGGAGATCCTGAACGGTTTTTTATTATTCAATTTGAATTGAAAGATGCTCAAGGAGAAGTTATTGCTGCTAACAAATATAGAATAGGAGAAGTGTGGGAATGGTATCCTGAAGCAAAAAAGTTGAGCGATAATAATATTAACCCAGGAGAAGAAAGAGCGTTTAACTTTATTAATGAATTAAAAGTTAAAGGAAAATATATACTCACAATAAAGGTCACTAAACATAGAATGAGCGAAGAAACGGCTAAATACAATAAATTAGGTAGCGATTATCCTTTGTTTATTTCCATTTTTGAAAAAGAATATAAATTTTCGGTCAATTAAATTACACACAGTTAGTTTAGCCTTTGGGAGTAATCTGTAAATTAAATTCTTTTCAACTAAGATTAATTTTATCCTCCTTAATTAATTTTTTGGCTTTTTCAATATCTAAATGTTCGTAAGAACGCGATAAATAATATGGTAATTCGGTTGCCTTACCGGTTAACATGATTAAATTGGATTTGACCAGCCTTTCGATTACTGAATGTATTGTTTTTTTAAGATTGGCAGGTGGATTTTCTTTATATTTCTCAGAGAGAAGGCTGAATAATTCATCAATAGTATGTTGACCATCAGCCAGCTGTAGTACTATACCAAACCAAGGCTCAAGAACTTGTTTTTTATTTTCAGGGTTATATATATCTATGAGTGAAACTTGATTTTTCGTTTTAGAAAATATCACATTGCGATAAAAGTATTTAGAAGTGTCCATAATTTATATGTCGGTTAACTTTAAACTTCTAATGTTTTCTTCAAGTTCAGTTTTTCGGTCTTCACCTAGCTCCATATCAATATCTTTGAATTTAAAATAAATAGTTTCTAAATCTTCTTCTTCCAATAAGGTTTCAGCTAATACAAAAAGTTCGTCATTTTCTGCTGCAATATGGTCAAGAAGGTCTTGTAAATAATTATTTAGCTCTAGGTATGACTTTTCGTAATCACCATCTGTAACAGCATTTTCAATTTCTTTTGTATAATCTCTAAAGTCATTATGGTGTTGTTCAAATTCATCAATAATTTCTTGTAAAACAAAATCTGGATGGCTCTTGATCGCAGGAAACAAAACATCTTCTTCTTTACGATGGTGATAACCATCGGCATATTCTCTAAAAAAAGTAATTAATGTAGTTACGATTTCCTTATATTTTTCTGGATATGATTCCCAAAAATGATCGAGGCTTTCGATAACGATTTCCGTTTTGCAAATTACCTCATGCTCATCAAGCATGGTTTGTATTGGATTATGTTTTATCATCCGTTATTTAATTATTAAATTTTTAATGATTTAAAACTTCTGTTTAAATATACATCTAT